>NZ_JAEUFG010000031.1 GCF_018588585.1 Bacillus sp. SM2101 | reverse complement strand
GAAGCTACACCGTATCTGATCTCACTACCATCCCACACCTTAAGGAGTGGGCTTTCCCGTTCGTGAAAATCTGTAAGATTATTGCAAATAATCATGAAGGTTTACGCCCGCATTATGAAAAATTTTATGAGTAGATATTTAATTATGGTCGTGAACTAATAGACCAGGTGTTAAAATAAGGAATTGTCTATATATTTAAAACTCTTAATCTTTGATTTTATACCACTTATCTGTCAAGAACTCATCAGGAATCCTCTGCTCTGTTGGGTCATCAAATCCTAATTTATAAAGTGTTTCAAACCATAAATCCCTTTTCGATTCCGGAAGTTTGTTCCCACACCATGGACAGTAATAAATTGTTAAAGGCTCTTTTCGAAAACTTTGATGCGATTGTTAACAAATTTGAATAAAAACATATGGTTTTATACGTTAATCATCGTTTTAGAAAAGAGAAGATGCCACGAACTCTAGTTCTGTATATGTTTAAATCTTAGTACGAAAAACAACAATCAATGCAAAGACAACCTTTATAGTAGTGAAGTACCTCCATCATGAATGATTAACCCATACTCATCTAAGTTCTCTGTATAGTGTATTAGACTATCGGGACAATCAAAAATATTAGGATGTTGTTTACATTTGAAATTAACGTAGTGTGTCATTGTTTCACAGCAATGTTGCTCCATTCTTATGCCTCCAAAGTATAAGTAATACAATACATTTTAAATGATCAAATATTATTTGAATTTAAGGTACTAATAAAACAATTAGTGCAATTGATACAACTAGACTAAATAATACTGATAATGTTTTTATCCACCATTTATCTTTAATTACTATTAAAAAAAGTGACGTTAAGATAATAAACGACCATTTTGGAAACTCAATGTTCATTGATTTGGATGATATAGCCTCTGGTAAGATAGCTGTTGTAAAAAAAAGTAATAATCCGATAATCCAAGAGTAAATCATTAATCGAAAAAGCCACAAAGTTTATACTCCCCCATAAAAAACTCAGAATTTAATGGTATTTAGAGGTATAAAATTAATAATAATCCAGTTTAAATTACCTATTTAACGAATCCTTATATGTAAAATTCACCACTAATCATTAATATACTTGTAACAAAAAACTTTTTACTATGACAAACAGCCCCACTATCCCTTGATTTGCTGGTGTGTTAAGAAAAATGCCTATTTTCCTTTCTTTTTTCTAACCTAGGCTGAATATATTTTTCAATTACCTTTACACCTAAATATGTATTTACAAGTCCAACTATAATAGCAATCACTAACATACTAACCCCAGTAGTGTCTTTTATCACAATTGGCTTAAGTAACGAAAAAGCTATAGATAAACTAATAGGTAATGTCAATCCTACCCATAAACCTGTATACAATATAAACATTTCTTTTCTCCATCATACTTGTCTTTTAACACATTTTTTCTATTCCATTATGGCTAAAGTTGTTGTAACATATCAAAGTTAAATATTGTTAATACTTGCCCGCATTATTACTGTGAGAAACAAACGATCCTTCTGGATTAAATAAGTGAAATGAAAAAGGCTACTTTATGAACAATTTTTCAAATTAAATCATCAAAGTATAGGTATTATATTAATGACGCCTTATAATTTGGAGTAAATCATACATGTACTGCTTAAAATTTTTTGTTTATCAATTCATGTTATTTATTACATTTATAGTTATCAATTTTTATACCGATAAATATTTAAGTAAACCGTTTGATCGAATTGATTTATTAGCTATTAGTATAAGCTTACCTCTCCTTATATTAATAATTATGTTATTTGACAGGTCTTATAAACGGTTCAATGCTATTCAATTAAAAAATAGGATAGTATTATCAATAATTGCATTTGTTTTTGCAGCTTCTTTTTTGGCTTTATTGGATAATATAATGTTTGAAATTACGGGAAAGATGCTATTCTTTTAGAAAAACTAAACTGCCTAACAATGGTCATTTTTTTTAAAATACAGAATGCAGTAGAGCTGCTGTAATTAATAAGTTCATTCATTTTTCTTTATAGAGATTTGAAATTATATTATTATAAATGTTCTTGACACTTTTACGAAAAAGGAAACCATACAGTAACAATTTTGGAACACTATATAAATTTTGTAAAAAAAACCTGCTTCTTATAAAATCAGAAGCAGATATTTCAAACATTCAAGGACGTAATAATTGAGCATGCTGATATATCAATGTTTTTACTTACTACTTGTAGCAAACATGTTTATAACAGATTTAATTAAAACTTGAAGTAATTCTTCTTTAATAAACGTGGTATTGCTAACAGTTCCTCATAAGTAATTGACTGTTGGATTTGCTCAGTATTGATTAACAACAGTTGCTCTTCTATTGTGTCTACTATTGCTTCTTCTTGATATTCGATACCACACGTTAAACATGTAATGCATGGTACAGCATTAATCTGTATAGCCTTCGTACCATCTGGTAATTCCCAATAAACAGTATTTTGTTCGTGTTTTATTTTATCCGATTCACACCATTGACAACCGATTTGATTAACCATTTGTATCAAGCCTCTTTTGTTGATTCGTTATTTTTTTCTAATTTTTGTATTTGTGATTGATATTTTTTTTCTTTTAATACATCTCGTTTTTCTCTTTTATCTTTTAATGAACTATGATCAGGGTTTTGGTCATAGTCTTGACGTCGGTTTAGTCTTGATACCCCTTCAGGAATAAGGTTAAATTGTTCCTCATTCATTAAACCCGCTATCCCAATTGATGATTTCTTCTCATCCATAGATGGATAAATTTCTTTAAAATACCCATCGGCTCTACCCGCTACATAGTTTTCTGGCTCAGGGTATGTCGTAATAACACCTTCAAAATTACGTAACACAACTTTGTCTGCACTTTGGGAGATCAAATAATTAGGTTGAACAGCAATTTTACCTCCTCCACCAGGTGCATCAACTACGAAAGTCGGTACGGCATATCCTGATGTGTGCCCTCGTAATCCTTCTATAATTTCAATACCTTTAGAAACAGGTGCCCTAAAATGGCTTATTCCTTCTGAGAGATCACACTGATAAATATAGTAAGGACGCACACGTATTTTAACTAAATCATGCATGAGCTTCTTCATAATCGGAACACTATCATTGATACCAGCTAAAATTACAGATTGATTCCCTAAAGGAACACCAGCATTTGCAAGCATTTCACATGCTCTTTTTGATTCTTCTGTAATCTCTATTGATGTATTAAAATGAGTATTTAACCAAATTGGATGGTATTTTTTTAAAATTTTGCACAAGTTTTCAGTAATCCTTTGTGGAAACACGACAGGAGCCCTTGTTCCTATACGGATAATTTCTACATGTGGGATGGCTCTTAAGTTTTTTAGAATATATTCTAAAATATTGTCATTGATTAAAAGTCCATCGCCTCCTGATATTAAAACATCACGAACTTCTTTTGCATCCCTAATATATGCAATTGCAGCATCGAGCTGTTTTTTCGGTACTCCCATACCAATTTGACCTGAGAAACGACGTCTCGTGCAATATCTACAATACATTGAGCATTGATTTGTTACGAGAAACAATACGCGGTCAGGATACCGGTGTGTTAAGCCTGGAACAGGAGAATCTTCATCTTCATACAATGGGTCTTCTAGATCGTATTGTGTTTTATAGATTTCGTTTGCAACTGGAACAGATTGCATTCTTATTGGACATCGTGGATCATCAGGATTCATTAATGAAGCATAATATGGTGTTATATTTAACGGAATAGTTTTCGTCGATATTCTAACTCCTTCTTCTTCTTCAGGGGTTAGGTTAATAACCTTCCTTAAATCATCTAACGTTCGAATGGTATTCGTAAGCTGCCAAATCCAGTCGTTCCATTCCACCTCAGATGTATCCTTCCATAATTCTATATCTTTCCAATGTCTAGAAGGTTTATATAAATCAAACATTTACAATCTCCTCTTTTCACATTTTTATATTTATCTTGCAACTTTCATGCCAATGAATACTATTAGTATCGTAACGATAGTAATAAGACGTGCAAACAATACGTTTCATCCTACATTTCTTCATATTCAACGGCTGGAAGAAAAAAATTCAAAATAATTTGTTGTAGTATTTTCTGTTTTTTTAGCTACGATAAACAAAAAACTGCCAATAATTTGGCAGTTATCCTAAAGGTTAAACTTTTTCATTTTATATTGAAGCGTTTGTCTAGGGATTTGTAGCATCTTCGCTGCTTGTTGAATATTACCTTGGGCTGTTTGTATTGCTGATTCAATCATCGTTTTTTCAGTTTGGCTTAGCACTTCTCTTAGCGGCTTAATTGTCTGATGTCGTTCAATTAGCACTTCATTGTTTTTTTTCACAATGGAAATGATGTTATGTGGAATATGCTCTAATGTTAATTCTTTACCGTCAAGTAAGGTCATCGCATACTCGACGGTATGCTTTAATTCCCTTATGTTCCCCGGCCATGAATAATTGTTAATATATTCATAAACCTCTTCGTTTATATGTATTGCCCCCATTGCAGAAGATTGATTATAACTAGCTACAAAATACTTAAGCAGAAATGATATATCATCTTTCCTTGCTCTCAAGGGAGGTATTTCTAGTGATAAAACGTTTAAGCGATAATACAAGTCAGGTCTAAGTTGGTTGTTTTTTAAACAATTAGCAGGAGTTTCATTTAATGCCACGATAACCCTCACATCTACTTGATACGCAAACTCACTCCCTACTCGTCTAACTAACCCATCCTCTAATACACGTAAAAGTTTAGCTTGAAGTTCTAGTGGCATTGAATTTATTTCATCTAAGAATAGCGTACCTCCATGTGCGATTTCGAATAAACCAGGACGATCAACAGCACCTGTGTAGCTTCCTTTTACTGTTCCAAATAACAAGCCCTCTAGTAAATTTTCTGGTAAAGCTGCACAGTTTTGCACGATAAAAGCCCCTGATTTACGTATAGACTCATTGTGAATAGCATGTACAAGCAATTCCTTTCCGCTACCAGTCTCTCCGTATACGAGTACAGTAGAAGCGTTCTTAGCTATTTTTTTTGCCTGCTCCTTCACATGCTCAACAGCTTTATTTACAGTTAAAATATCTTCAAACGTGTATTTTGCCCCATTTATCTTCTTAGGTTTTTTTGTAGTAATATTCAGCTTAGACTGTAGATCCATGAGCTTCTGTGAAAGTAATTTCATTTTCGAATAATCTTTAGCGATTTCTACCGCTCCAACTATGTTATCATTTACAATAATCGGTATCGTTGTGTTGACTGTATCGATTAACTCCCCCCGAATGTTTTTATACGTTTGCGGTAAATGAAAAATAGGTTTTTTTGATGCTATGACCTTCAACAAAGTACTTGTTTTTTCTGTCAGTGATGGGAATGCATGAAGTAAGTGTTTCCCTAAAACTTCCTCTATCGACACTCCGTCATGCTTGGCTGCTATATTATTATAGAAAATGGTCACTCCATTATTGTCTACTACATGAATTGCTTCATCTATACTTCCTAATATTGCTTTAACCATTTCCTCTGTGTTTACCTGTTCGATAAACAAATGGTAGCCCCCTTCTAAAATGATGCTTAAATATCGGCAATAAGTGCCAGAATATTGGCATTATTAATATCGTTAATTACTTGATAAATCTTTCACCCATACATTCATATCTTCAAGCTTATCAAATATATAACAATTATTTTTAAGCCTTCCTGTATACGAGTAGCCTAATTGCTTTAGCACAGCATTCATACCGTATGAAAGTGCACGAGCGATTGAATAAGCACAATAAATATTGTGATTTATTAGTTCCTGTTCTAATTGTAATAGGAGGATTTTCATCAAACCAAATTTACGATGCTGTGTCAAAGTTGCGCAATCAGTTAATTCTGCATTATTATACTCTTGATTGATTTCAGCTGAGGCTGCGCTCACGATTTCAGCTTGATGCTCAACCACGAAGAAAATTGTTCCGTTATTTATGATGTTAGTTATGTAATTCGGATCGTTTAATGGCGTAGGATATATTTCGAAGACAGTGGCATAAAGCTTTGCTAAGTGATTAGCATCAGCATGAGTTGCTTTTCTCACTATATAACCGTCTGGTAGTTGCGGTCGAAGATCACTATCCTCTAGTTTTTGAACTGCTGTAAGTATTTTATCTTCTTCTATCCAATTATTACTTGTATATCGAGAATCGTCATAATACTTACACATACAATACGCATCACTACCATTAAACATTTTTTGAAAAACTGCCTCTAACATAAAACCATGCTGCAAAAAAATATGTAAATGCTCATTTCTCACTTTTACAATTCCTTTGGTAAAAGAATGTGTTTGTATTAATTCATTGATGACTACAAGTAATGACCCAACATCTCCTCGGTAGTCATCAATTTTTAGTCGTTTATTGAAATAATCTAATGTTACTTCTGCAGTAAAAGTCTTTTCCTTTAGTTGAATATGATCGAAGTACTTTTTAACAGCCAAAGCTTCTTCCCCCTTTATAATAAATGGTAACAAATTTACCAGTTTTTTTCACCATTTATTGTTGTAGCATACTGTTTACCTATAGGCTCTTTTTCGACAGATTTTTGTTGTTATTGTTGTAAGCTAGAGTTTAAACTATTTTGAACATCGTCGGAACAGCAAAGTCCGAACTGAAAAGATTTAAATTTTTATAGCTAGAGAAAAAATTAATATTTTACTGAATGAGTTTTACATTTGTGGTCAATATATACCATAAGGAGGGATAAAATATGTCACGTTCCCGGAGAAAGCTCCTCGTTCCTGAAGCTAGGGAGGCCGTTACACATTTTAAACATAAAGTAATGGAACAGCAAGGTTATCGAACATTAACAAATGATGCTAACAGTCTTAAATATGAAATAGCAAAAGACAAAAATATACCCCTATCTCATGATTACAATGGTCACATAACATCTACTGATGCAGGTAAAATTGGTGGTCAAATAGGTGGGACGATGGTAAAAGAACTGGTTAAGATGGGAAAAAAACTATACGTCAATAACAAACAATAGGAGGTTTCATATATGCCAAGCTATAGCTGTCCATCATGTCAAGCTAGAAGCCGTTTCAATATGATAGATCAAGTTGTTACGCCTGTTAAAATTAACTTAGAGAATGGAGAAGTAGAAGAGCTGAACAACCTCGAGCCGTTTCATCTGCAATATAACGGGCCAGCAAGAAAGCTCCAATGCGCAAGCTGTGGATTAATCGAAGACGAGCAGCGATTCATAAAAATGGCAGAACATTTTCAAAATGAGCATAGCCATTCTCCTCCAACAAATTCTTAAAGACTTCATTCTACCACATACAAAGTCTGACGTTGTTTGTCAGATTTTTTTATATAAAGGCTATTTTCATGTTTTTCGAGCTAACAAATAAACACGAATACAGCTAAATTACGTGGCATCTTTTCTTCTACTAAAGCGATGACTTTTGAGTAACACGTCAACTTTATTTTCTTGATGTTTCAAAATCGAAAATAGCCTGTTGATGCTTTGTGCTAACTTTATACGTAGATCATATATCTCGCGTTTTTATGACCTATTCATCAGCACACACTGGGATATGTGATTTTTTAACAAAATCAACATTACAAAGCTTGCGAAAAACACCGTTAATTATCATTTAAGAGCTGTGTTTCTTTCGTCAGCCCTATAGCCGCTAATGAGGCTCCAATTACTTGTAGCCAGCTCCCAACTCTAGCAATTTGTTCACCTAAGTCCTCTTGCCCTTGTAAAATGTAAACAATCCCTATAGCATCTAATGCAGTTCCAAGTGTCTGAAGCCCATTGCCAATAACACCAAAGCTTTGGTACTCTGACTCCTCCATACTAGCTCCTATTGCTTCAAACGCAGCTCCTATTGATTGGACTATATTACCAAGCAAGTAGACCTGAAAACCTTCCTCTTCTTCACCTAATATATCTATCTCATTACCTACTACATTTGTTACATTCCCGCCTGCTTGCAGCCAGCTACCAATGATCAATAACGTCTCAGCCTCTTCAGCTCCACTTGCTGGTAAGTCTTGTTCTCTCCCTACAGCCTGTAATGAATTGCCCACTGCTTCTAAGCCATTTCCTATACTAATTAACTCCTCGGCTATTCCAGCTTCCTCTGGAATTTGTTCAGATTGGCCAATCGCAGCAATAACTGTACCTGCTACTTGTAACCAAGCACCTATAACTTCAAGTTGCTGACCTCGACTGACCATTCGTAACCCACCAATCTTCTTTTTGTTATGCTTATCATATTCAACAATAGAAGATTTATTTTATTGAAAAGCCTAATTTTTTAGCACATTTTTTAATAATTATAGTATTATTGTTAGATTTTTTGGATGCTTCCGTAAAGGGTGTGAAAAGCTAATTTTCATCAATGTCTTCTAGTCCTTTGAGGGGTGACTGTTAAAAAAACAGTTTATATTTTTCTAAAGCATACCAATTTTGTTTCTAACATTTCATCAATTGCATACTTTATTCCTTCTTTCCCGATTCCACTCTCTTTAACACCACCATAAGGCATATGGTCTACACGAAACGTTGGAATGTCGTTTATCATAACTCCTCCAACCTCCAGTTGATCAGCTGCCTTAAGGGCTAGTTGAAGATCATTCGTAAAAATCCCTGCTTGCAAGCCATACTTAGATTCATTTACTTCTGTTATCCCTTCTTCCATTGAAGAAATTTTATTAATCATAACAACAGGTGCAAAGACTTCCTGACAAGAAACTTTTTCAGTTGAAGGAACATTAAGCAATACAGTCGGTTCTAACATATTATTAGCTCTTCTCTGGCCACCAATCACTAGCTGAGCCCCAGCAACAACCGCTTCGTTAATCCATTTAAGAGAGCGCTCAACATCTTGCTCGGAAATTAATGAAGAGATGTCAGTAGTATGATCTAATGGATTTCCAATTTTTAACTTATTCGTTTCTTCTAGAAAACTCGTAACAAATTGATCATATATTTCTTCATGAATATAAATCCGTTGTAATGAAATACATACCTGACCAGCAAAGGAGAAAGAGCCATTAACACATCTCCCTATGAAGTCAGTTAAATTAACGTTCTTATCGATTAATAATGCGGAGTTCGAGCCAAGCTCCAAAGTCACCCGCTTTAAACCAGCTTGGTTTTTTATTTTTTTTCCAATCTGTGGGCTTCCAGTAAAAGTAATCGCTTTAATTCTATTGTCGGTCACTAATTTTTCTCCGATTTTTGCCCCACTTCCAGTCACTATATTGAGTGCACCTGGTGGTAGCCCACATTCCATTAATAGCTCACCTAAGTAGATAGAAGAGAGTGGTGTTTGGCTAGCCGGCTTTAATATAATTGTATTTCCAGCTGCAATTGCTGGACCGATTTTATGAGCTACTAAATTCATTGGGAAGTTAAAAGGGGTAATAGCAGCAATAATTCCAAGTGGTTGACGCAACGTAAAAGCAATTCGATTCTCTCCCCCTGGAGCGGCATCCATTGGTACTGTTTCTCCATTAATCCGTTTTGCCTCTTCAGCTGCAAATGTATATGTCATTATCGTCCTGTCAACTTCAACAATAGCTGCCTTAATAGGCTTTGCTGATTCTTTAGCGATAATCGTAGCACATTCATGACGGCGACCCTTTAATAATTCAACTAGTTTCATCAAAATTTGTGCACGTTGAAAAGCTGTTAGCTGCGCCATTGACTTAGTCGCATGATCAGCTGCATCAATTGCGAGATTTATTTCTCGTTCATTTGCAAACGCTACCTCAGCTAACTTATCACCGTTGTACGGGGCATATAGATCTCTATATTCGCTCGCTTTTACCCAATCTCCGTTAATAAGCAGGTGTTTTTTCATCATACTCCCCCCTATTTGCTACTATAACTACTCAATATTTTCTTCAATGACACCACACCATTCCAAAACTGTCAGAGCGATAATCTCAGCTGTTTGAAATATTTTGTCTAATTCAACAAACTCGTTTGGATAGTGAGCAACCTCTGTAACCCCTGGTCCAAACACAACTGTTGGTATATCGCCAACTTGTGAAAGCAGCCCACCATCAGTTCCCCAAGGTGAAGCTTCTACTATAGCCTGTTCATTCATAATTAAACGATATTTAGAGCTTAATACATTGATTAACTCATGGTCTAAGTTAAGCGTTCCAGGTACCCACCTAGCACCAAACCATTCCAAATCAACTGGGTTATGTTCAAACCAACTATCTTGTAAAGATAGGGTTGTTAGCCAATTTTTCATTTCGGCTTGTGCTGCTTGTAATGATTCATTCGGTGCAACACCCATTCTTCCTTCTATAATCACCGTATCAGCTACTGATGATGGCCAAGTTCCTCCTGAGATTTTACCGATATTTATTGGGATTGGGATTGGGATATTTGCATATAGAGGATCATTTATATTTTCGTTGCGTTTTTTTTCAAGTTGTTCAATATGGGTAACAACAGACATGCTTTTTTCAATCGCACTAACACCTTCATACCTAGTACCTCCATGAGCGGCTCTGCCTTTTACCATTAATCTAAACCACATAGATCCTTGTTGTTTAGGAAATATTTTCATATTTGTAGGTTCTGGAATAATTGCAGCATCTGCTTTATACCCTCTTAATAATGTAGCTAACGTTCCAGCACCGCCACTCTCTTCTTCAATGACACTTTGAAAGATCACATCGCCTTTTAATTTAATACCTAATCCCTTAATGGCATCTATGGCTAATAATAATGCAATATTTCCACCTTTCATATCAGTAGAGCCTCGACCATATAATCGTCCATTTTTTACTTCCCCACTGTAGGGGTCAATATCCCACTGGTTGTGATCACCTTCTGGAACAACATCTATATGTCCGTTCAAAATAATCGATCGACCACCACCGCTTCCTTTCAATACAGCAACAACGTTAGGGCTATTAATGAAGTTCTTCCGTGTTGATACAAAATATGCACTAGTCGTTAATTCACTTATAGAAGGTTCCCATATATCGATCTGTAAACCCAATTCCCGACATTTTTCAATAATTACAGCTTGAGCTGACCCTTCATTTCCTTGAGTACTTTCCTCTTGAACTACTTTTTGTAACAACTGTGTCGCTTTCGTTTGATTATTACTAATCCATTCATGAATGCGCTCTTTGTGATGATGCATTTGTTAGACGCTCCTTTCTTGTCAATTATGGAATTACTTGTAGATTGTCACTTACATGTAGCAAGGCACCTGTTTTATCAATAACATCTTGAACTGAGAACGGTGCCATTAACTCGGATAATAACAAACCATCTTTCGTTACATGGATCACCGCCATATCTGTAATGATCATGTGAACACAGCTTTTTGAAGTAAGCGGTAACGAGCATTTTTCAAGTATTTTTGGTTGTCCCATTTTATCTGCATGACTCATTACGACAATAACTTTTTGTGCTTTTTGTGCTAGCTCCATCGCCCCGCCCATACCTGGTACCTTTTTACCTGGTATAATCCAATTGGCCAAATCTCCGTTTTGACTCACTTGTAACGAACCTAAAATCGTTAAATCTACATATCCACGTCTAATCATTCCAAATGCAATAGCGCTGTCGCAATAAGAAGCACCGTTTACAACCGTGACTGGATATCCTGCTGCATTGCAAAGATTCTCATCTTCATTTCCTTTTTTTGGGCTTGGACCAATTCCAAGCACTCCGTTTTCTGCATGAAACATGACATGAATATCTTGTCGAAGGTGATTTGGAACTAATGATGGTATACCAATTCCTAAATTCACAATCATCCCATTCTTTATTTCTTCAGCAGCTCTATTGGCTATTCGATTACGTACATCTATTCCCATACCCATGACCAATTCACTCCTTTACTTTGAACAATGCTATTGACGAAAATCCCAGGTGTCACAATTTCTTCAGGGTGAATATGACCTAACGGTACAATTTCTTCAACTTCGGCAATCGTATAATTTCCTGCCATTGCGACGAGAGGGTTGGTATTTTGAGCCGTTTTGTGGTAAATTAGATTCCCGAACGGGTCACTTTTTTTAGCATATATAATAGCCACATCTGCAATTAATGGCGATTCTAGTAAATATTCTTTTCCATCAACTGTTATTCTTTCTTTTTCATGGTTAACAGTTTCATTATCTATACCTATATCTACTAATATCCCTCCAAGACCAACTCCACCAGCTCTGATTCTTTCAACTAAAGTTCCTTGTGGTGAAAACTCAACTGTTAAGTTATCGTCTGACATTAACTTTCCTGCAACTGGATTTGATCCTATATGTGATGCAATTAGTTTACTAGCTAATCCTTCACACACAATTTTCCCAATACCTATTTCCGGAAATCCAGCATCATTACCAATTAAGGTCAAATTTTTTGGTCTTTTCGATAAAATTTCATCAATTAACGTTGGGGGACTACCAACTCCTCCGAAACCACCGAACATTAGCGTGCTATTATCTGTTATTTGTTTTACAGCATCATATGCGGTAATTATTTTTTTAAATGAGTTTTCGATACGAGACATCACTATTTCACCTCTCAATACTAGGAATCTTACATCCCTATAATTTGCAATTCTTTTTGCACTTCTTGTAATGATATTTCAAAAAGGTTAACTAGTTCATCAATTTCTTCATTAGAAATAGTCAAAGGAGGAGCTATTAATACAGCATCACCACCAACCCCTTCTGTTCCAGCGTTGGCTGGATAAACAAGCAAACCTCTCTCCTGAGCTTTGTGCACAACAATATCTGTTACATTTACCTCTTCTTTAAATGGTAGTTTACTAAATATGTCCGATACAAACTCAACACCAATTAACAGACCTTTCCCCCTAACATCACCGATAATTGGGTTGTTTTGACGTAGTTTATCCAATTTCTCCATCAAGCTATATCCCTTTTTTTCAGCTGATACTACTAAATTATGTTTTTCTACATAGTTAATTACTGCTAATGCTACTGCTGCTGATTGTGGATTCGCACTAAACGTATGGCCGCTCATGATTGTTTTTGATCCTTTAATAAATGGCTGCATAACATGATCGCTTACTAACGTCGATGCTATTGGTGTATAGCCCCCACTCAATCCTTTCCCTAAGGTGATAATGTCAGGTTCAACATTCCAATGGTTAATTGCAAACATTTTTCCAGTACGCCCTAAACCTGTCATTACTTCATCTGCGATAAATAAAATATTATTTCTTTCACAAATATCTTTAATCGTTTGATAATAATTCGAAGGTGGAATAAGTGCACCAGCAGCAGCTCCAATAATCGGTTCTGCAATAAAGGCTGCTATGTTCTCGGCGCCAATACGTTTTATCACTCGTTCAAGCTCTGTCGCACACATTAACTCGCACGAAGGGTATGTTGAATGATATGGACAACGATAACAATAAGGAGGTGGAATAATCGGTAAATCGTCAAGTAAAGAAATAAATCGAGCCCTCCGTTTTAAGTGACCAGACATAGATAATGCGCCTATGGTTATGCCGTGGTAACTCATCCATCTAGATAGTATTTTATTTTTTCCTTTCATATTGCGCTCCTGCCAGTATTGAATGGCTATTTTCATTGCTGTTTCGGTTGCTTCTGAACCACTATTTACAAAAAACGACCAATGAAAATCACTTGATGTTAGCTCACTCATTTTTTTAGCTAGTTGTTCGGCAGGTTCATTTGTAAATTGCGAACGATAAACAAAGGAAACTTTTTTCGCTTGATCTGCCATCACGTCTATAATTTCTTGAACCCCATGACCAATACTTGCAGTAATCGCACCAGATGATCCATCTAAATATTTTTTTCCTTTAGTATCGTACAAGTAAATACCTTTACCATGACTAATAATAGGGTACTCTTTGTCTAATACAGGTTTAATTAAATGAGTTTCCTCCAAACTATAACCTCCTTTCATTAACAAAGGCTGTTTATTGCTAGGTTGTTTTCCCATCGATTAGTGCTTTTCGTTTTTAGGCACAAGCACCTAAGCTGCATTTTTGGCATTTTTTCTACGATTACATGTATTGAGCTCTCATAAAACTCAACATACTGTCCATTTTTAGTAAAAATAATAACATTGTTTACGAAAGAGCCTTTTACAATGATTGTGATTTACCTATTAAGGAATAACCAAGTATGCAACTTTTGTTACGTATACAAGTCTTAGCTTTTCACCCTTGGAGTTTCAAAATCAGTATCCGTTGATAAATCCCTAGTTAATTTTTTTAGAGTTAGAATAGCAACTTATCCTCTTTACACATCATATGTAAGAAAGATTCACTTTTTTCTAACTGAAAAAAATTTATTTATTATTCAACATATACGGTACAAAAATAAGTGGTTTTAGATTGGTAGATATCAGGTAATTTTGTATATTTGTGTATGATTCCTAACTTTTTTAGCTCAAGAGAAGTTTTGTGACATATGAGGATAGTTAATAATGAATATCATGAGTCTTTATTATATAAATGAGAATTAATAAGATGAGGAAGTTATTGTTGAATTAACTCGGGATGATCACCAAGTTTTAATATCATCCAATCGCTTCAACAATCATTTTGTCATATAAGAGGCTAAAATAACATTTGTTCGGAGGATAGTAACTTATATTAAATAATGTTTAATAAGATAAAATTCACCTTTCTTCAAAAATACGTTTATGGATCCAAATAGCTGCTTGGGCACCCTCCCCCATCGCTAGCGTTACTTGTTCAGAATGTATAGTGATGTCACCTGCAGCCCATATATTTTTAACACTTGTTTCTTTTGTGCGATGATTTGTGACGATATGATGATTCTCCATTCGTTCTACTCCTAGCTTGTATGCTAAGTCACTGTTCACTTTATTACCTCCAAAGCCAATAAAGCCTCGATCAGCCATAATGATTTCTCCGTTACCAAATTGAACTCCTGAAAACTGACCTTCCCCTTGTACTATAATCTCCGTAATACTTTCATTAGCTAATGTGATATGATGTTCACTTAGCTCGCTCAATAGTGATTGTTTGATAGTTTCTTTGCCATGGTTTACATAGACAATATTTTCCGACCAGTATGTAAGTGTTATCGCAAGAGATGCTCCAACATTTCCCGAACCTATAACTATAACCTTTTTATTTGTCACTTCGTATCCATCACAATCCGGACACACATAAACCGTTAACCCTAAACATGGTACAAGTTTAGGAATGTTGGGGAACCGTTCAACAATACCTGTTGCAAACAACACTCTTTTTGCTTTATATGAGTCCCCCTTTTCACCGATTAACACAAATAGCTCATCCTGCTTCCTTACATCTACTATTTTGTCTTTGATAAAACAAACTCCTAAGCCTATCGCATGCTCTTTACCTAATTGACGAAGCTTCTCTCCACTTACACCATGAGGCCAGCCCAATATATTATGGTAACACCGGCATATTGAAGACCTCCCTTGGTTATTGTCAATGACTGTAATACGATGATTATATCTACCTAGTTGGATTGCTGCTTGAAGTCCTGCTATTCCTCCTCCAATAATGAGACAATCATTTTCCACCATACTCCACGCCCTTATAACATTATTTTTTTATTTTTTTAAGAACTACAATAAACAACATATTCTTTATTAGATCCTTAAATAGATAGTAAAAACGAACTCAGATGTTTCATCCTCCATCTGAGTCAAATTATTTTGCTTGAAAGCAAGCTACCTTAAACTTGTCGACGCTTGTTCTTTCTAGATTTAAAAGGCACTTGTTTCTTACTTTCAATAACTCTTTTATTTCTCTCGTCTATTTCTGCATCATTTGCTTCATAAATTAATTTAATTTCATAATCATTGTTAAGCATAAATATACCTCCAAACAAACCAAACTCCTACCATACTTATCATGACCGAAAAGCTGTCTCAATATGCACTAGGCTAGTTTGGAGACTGTATAACACATTGTTTCAATTTTTTTACCTATGTTGCAATAAAAGCTAGTTGTTCAAAGTACGATAAATATACTCAAAGGGAAAACAGTTTTTTATGAGTTTTTATTTTAAAATTTGATTTATAAATGAAGTATATACGACGAAATACATGCAAAATGATCACCACTCGTCTTTGTATTATGTTTAAAATGAAGATGGTTAGCATCTTGTTTACATAATGTTTTTATAGTAAAGTTAGTTTTCTTATCTAAAGTATCTAGGGTCTGTTCAATCGTTGTAAGTAAAAAAATAGACCTCTATCATCACATATAGTAGGTCTAATGCTGTAGCTATTTGTTATTGGCTGTTTTTACTTATTTGCTGCTTTTCATAATAAGATTCCAATACGCATATTGCTAACGTTTTGAGTAATCTTTTCTTCTCTAATGATTATAAAGATTTATATCATCAAGATACCTAATTCAAATTTAAGCAAGAAAAACAACAAACTATAAGAAAGAGCGCTGTTATTTCATGTAAAATGTAGAACCATCAATTATTTCAATTTGTTCTACCATCTTTAACTGTTCCATAATTGTAAACAATGCTTCGTCCTTTCTTTTCGCTTCAATCATACAATCAATTTGCGGAATGCTACCTTTTATCTCATTCAAAAAACGCATGAACATTGATAGGTCAATATAATCTGCATGATGCCTAAAAGCTGTTTCGCTTTTCGGACTTGAAATATGCATTTTAATTGGGAGTGGTGATGTTTCCCAAGTATTCACAATACGTTGCCAGTTCATTTGCCAACTTTCTTGCTGATGGTGTGCGAGGTGATGGTGATAATCGAAGACGAGTGGAATATTTAGTTTTTCACATAAATATAGTGTATCATCAACTGTAAATGAAGTATCATCATTTTCAAGCATGATCATTTTTTGAATTGCTCTTGGTACAACCATCCAATTATCTACAAATCGTTCAAGTGATTTTTCCGTTTCCTTATAGTTACCTCCAACATGCATGACACAACGGTGAGTTATATCAATTCCCATTGCCTTTAGTAGTATAAAGTGAAGCTTTAAAGTTTTTAATGAATTTTGTAAGACGTGCTTTTTGGGAGAATTTATAATGACAAAATGATCAGGGTGAAAGTCGATCCTCATTTGATGCTTGTTGACAAAATTTCCAATATCACGCAGTAACAATTTTAATGGCTGTAAAAAATTCCAATCAACAAGCTCTTCGTGGGTTGCTAATGGAATTAGCCGTGAAGTGAAACGATAAAAATGAACATCAGATGCAACATTATGTTTTAAATGTTTGAAAGTGTTGTTTAAATTTAACTGTGATATTTGTTCCAATTTATGCAATGCTGCCTCTCGATCCTGTATTTTCTGAAATTGTGAGAAGGTCATTGTTTTTGATGGAGAGGAATTTGTCAGTTCCATGCTCATTGCAACATATCCAAGTCTAACGATCGTCATAGTATTTACCTCACAATAGTCATAGATGAGTAAAGCAATGCGGTCTTATTCATTATTAACAAATATTAAAATGATATGTAAAGTTTATATTAAAGTTCATAAGAATGCGCTTAACAGATAAGTCCCTATCTTTTTGATGGGGTTTTATCCGTTAAGCGATTGTATTTTTTATTGTCTGTAAATGCATAGGTTGATACTATACGAATTAAAAATGATTACGTGGACAGCTTTCATTCGTGTCATCTTGTCTTTTATCTTATATATTGATGAAAACTGCTTAAATTTTTGTAAAAAACAAGCAGAGACTTTATTTTTTGAATAGTCTCTTAAAATCACCATAGCCTTGTTCTTCTAGCTCATCCTTTGGAATAAATTTTAGTGCAGCTGAATTAATACAATAACGTAAACCGTTAGGGCCTGGACCATCCTCAAAAACATGCCCTAAATGAGAGTCTGCTTGTTTACTTCTCACTTCAGTTCTTACCATATTATGACTTACATCCATATCTTCTTTGACACCTGTTTCATATATTGGTTTAGTGAAGCTAGGCCAACCACAACCTGAATCAAATTGTTCGAGAGAGCTAAATAGTGGTTCACCTGAGACAATGTCCACATAAATCCCTTCTTGCCTATTATCCCAATATTCATTTTTGAAGGGTGGTTCTGTACCATTGTTTTGTGTAACCTCATATTGAATTGGAGTTAACCTTTGCTTTAATTGTTCATCTTTTTTTGTGTCTCGCCAATGTTTTTTCAAAAATGTATCTCTCCCTGAGCCTTGTCGGTACATTTTATAGCGAAACGGATTTTTTTTGTAATAATCTTGATGATATTCTTCAGCTTGATAAAATGTCATTGAAGGTAAAATTTTTGTTACGATAGGTTGTTTAAACTTTCCACTTCTTTCGAGGTCTTCTTTTGATTGTTCTGCTAATTTCTTTTGTTCTTCTGTATGATAGAAGATAGCAGTTCTATACGAATCCCCTCTGTCATGAAATTGTCCACCAGCATCTGTAGGATCAATTTGCATCCAATATAATTCTAACAATTTTTCGTACGGAAAAACCTCTGGATTAAACGAGATTTGAACTGCTTCGTAATGACCTGTTGTTTCAGAACATACTTCCTTGTATGTTGGATTTTCTTTATGTCCACCAGTATAACCAGATATTAATTTGTTAATGCCAGGTTGCTCGTCAAAAGGCTTAACCATACACCAAAAACAGCCCCCAGCAAAAGTAGCTAATTCATTATTTCTCATCTAATCACACCTTTCAATTGTATGTAACTGATAATACATTTTTTTTATAAGAAAATGCAAAAGATTAAGCTTGTAAAAATAAAGCGATTATCGAGTTTTTCTACGATTATTAAATGATATATGACGTAACTTCTCCTTAATAGTTAGAGGTCAATAATTTTGTTTAGCTCTAAGTCTTGAACTATTTTCGTATTGATAGGTCCTTTTCACAAGAAAATATAACAAATACGACCTATGTCATTATTGTAAGATGCACTAATTAAAAAGGAGGTATTGAAGTCATTAGAAAAAAGTTATTATACCTTGCTATGATTCTCATTTATTTATCTTCTTGTAGTAGTCAATCGGATGAATCAAAGTCAGAGAAAAACAATGTAACAGAAGTTGTGATATCAGGAGCTGAAAAAGATCCGGTTGACCTGAACAAAGGATCACTACATGTAGAAATAACATTACCAATTGCATTATTCCTAGAAAATGAGATTGAATTAATAGCTTCTGATGGGATTATTGAGATAAATGATAACGGTGACGGTACTGTTACGTGTATTATGTCAACATCCAAATATGAGGAAATGAAGCAGCATATGTACGATAGTCTATTAGAGACGATAGTATGGGT
The DNA here is from genome assembly GCF_018588585.1 of Bacillus sp. SM2101. NCBI lineage: Bacteria > Bacillati > Bacillota > Bacilli > Caryophanales > Bacillaceae > Bacillus > Bacillus sp. SM2101. The sequence continues at coordinate 26,787 of NZ_JAEUFG010000031.1, read as the reverse complement.
TGAAAATAATAAAGGTAATGTTGCCTCTTTTCTTCATGACAATTCAATAACTAGGTAAATAAAATCCCTATTAGAAAATCAGAAAATTATATGATTATTTTTAATCCTATAAATTGCTTAGCAGTTACACATATTGGCATCATTCGGTAGTAATGCTATAATGATACAAAAAATTAACAAAGGTGTGATGATACTTGTCTTGGGGTATTGTTATCTTTATTGCGATTGTATATGCTCCAATTTTTTATCGGTTAAACAGGCGGATAAACCAATTGGAAGATGAAGTACGGCGTTTAAAAAATAACTAGTTTGTTTGGGCATACTCTCTTACACTATTAGTAGAAAAGTAAGGGAAGAAATGAACGGTCATGTACGGGGTTTTAATTAAATTTTTTAAGCCATTTGTTTACTAATGGATTTCATGTCACTATTTTTTCTATGTTAATGATCGGAAAATTAACCTTTTAGCGACATATGCAAAAATATAAGCAACACAGATTGTAACAAAACCTTTTACAAATGAAGACAACAATAAATGATAGGTGGGGTAAATTCCCCACCTATTGTTGTTCATAAACCTTGAATATGAAGGAAGATTTCATTGTTGTTCTGTTGTTAAATATTCAATGGCTTTAACATTTTGCTTTAAACTCAGTTCTAATTTCTCAATTTCTATCTCATTAAGTACATTTGGATTTTTCGCAAAATTTGCTAACTTATCTATTTCTGCAATGATGTCATTAAACGTTCCTTGCATATAATTGTGGAATTGTCCTTTTACTTGCATCTTCCAAGCTCCCTCCAATATAAAATATCGTCGATTTACTCTTTAACATATGTTTCGACTAATATTTTGCAGTTTATGGGGGTTGCACTAAAATTTCTTTAATAAGGCTGCTTTCGCATTGATTGATGTTTTTCATATTAAGAAGTAATCCCTACACATTAGAGTGCGTAGCAGCTTTTCTACTGTATATTGAGGACTAACAATGTAAAACACTTTTTATAAGTACTTCTTTGATAACAATTCAATGTTTACGAAAATAACCTTTAGCAATTTGTGACAAGTGAGTTTCGATACTACACTTATTTTATAGCTGGAAATAATAAAACCATCTCAATATGATCATTTGCTAAGTCAAATTTATTAAACTTCATTTTCATTCCTTCATCATCTATCTGTAATTCGTTAAAGTTAACATTTATAAGCTTCTGAGAAGGCTGAATAGTAATCCAATCTGGTATAGGATAGTGGTCACTAATATATTTTAATATAGCGGATACTGGTATTTTGAGGTTCCCAACTGACATTGATTGTTGTTGTAAAACAATCGTACCATCTTCCTGCAGATCGGGAATAAAGTCCATTACCATATTTATTTTTTTCCCAAACATTGAAACCGTTCCTATTAACTCAACAGTTTCTCCTAAGATCACCTCGTATTCAATTGGTTGATCTTTCGATTGTTTTTTAATGTTATAGTTGATTAATTCATTAAGTTCTTGTTTGTTCGTTCTTATCAAAAATTCAGAATATTCATCATCTGTTGTAGATCGTTCTTCTAATCGGACATGATCATCCGACTGCATGATTAAATAACTAACATAAAAAACAACAATTATATTTATTGTCAATAGTCCTAAAAAAAGCCACTTCCAATAATGTTCTTTCATCATAATCCCTACTTACTTAAATTTTAGCTTAGAAATTTCTTTGAAATTGTTGATAGCGTTGTTTTAAGCTATCATACACTCTTTCTGCAATTAGTTGATACCCCACTGTATTGGGATGAAAATAATCATTATTTAGTAACGCTTTCGTATTTTTTTCAAATAAATCTCCAATTTCCACAAAAAGGGTCTGTTTGTGGCCCAAAGCAATTTGTTTGCTTACTTCATCCCATTTTCGCATAATTATATTTATTTCTTCCAAATTATCAAACCAAACACTAAATGGATTATATAGCCCAATGATCACGATAATGCAAAAAGGGTTTTCACTTCTTATTGCTGCTAATATTTCACCTATATTTTTTTCATAGTTTTGTTGCTGCTTATCGAACATCGGAATAGTGAGCTCGAAATAGTTATCACGAACCACCTTCATAATATCATTGCCACCTATCGAAGCTACCACTATATCTGCATTCTTTAAAGAGTGAATAATCTCATTTTGTTTAACGAGCTCTAATAATTGCGAACTACGCAAGCCTCTTTTACCGAAATTATTCACTGTAACTTTATGTACATAACTTTCCTTTGTTAATAATTCCTTCAAAAAGCCAGGATACCCACCCATTCCAGAGCTATCTCCAACACCTTTTGTTACAGAGTCTCCAAGTGCAACGAGAGAAACAACGCCATTTGACGCGGCTTTTACTCTTCTTGCTTCATACTTTATTACATCTGCTTCACTCATCTCTGCATAAGTATGATCATTTCCTAATAACAAGCAGCAACTAATACATACTATCCAAAACCTGAATTTCATGACAACACCCTCAAGCTTTACGATATAGGTTAAGTATCATTAGTTTATGACTTGTAATTTGTAACATGTAGCATTCATATGAAAAATTATTGGTAATTTAGGAATGTAGGAAGGTCTTATTTACTTTGACATGGACAAGACAAATTCCTTCTTTTTCTGGAATACAACTTAAATTTATTCATCCCTAAATTGTAGGTTAATCAAAAACGTCGATGACCCATAAAATGAACCATCGACGTTATGTTAATATTTACTAATACACCCTTAATCTATTGCAGCACTTTAATATGCGAAACGATTTCGTCATATGGTGTATCTGTTACTCCTGAATAATACTTGATAATTGTACCGGTTTGATCAATTAAATAAAAGTCGATACCATGTATAACTTGATCTTCATTTTTCGGCTTTTGGACATATGTCTTAAAGTTACTTTTTGCAAACTCTTCGATAAAACCTTGCTCATAACCAGTTAAAAAATGCCAGTTGTCAAAATTCGCATCAAACTTCGTCCCATATTCCTCTAGTATTTCGGGGGCATCCACTTCAGGGTCTACGCTAAAGGATACGAATTCAATGCCTTCTATTCCTTCCTCTTCTAACATACGTTGTAACCTTGCCATATTTGCAGTCATCGGAGAGCATACTGTCGTACAACTAGTAAAAATAAAATCAGCTACCCAGATTTTCCCTTCTAAATCATTAAGCCCAAATGGCTCGCCATTTTGGTCAGTAAAAGTAAAATCTTCAACAGGATATTTCACTTGATTAGGTATTGCAGCCTTATCTGATTCAGCATTCCCGCATCCAGCTAGGATAAATAATAATGACATTGTGATAAGTACAAGATATTTTTTTGTCATACAATTTGTTCCTTTCTTCGCATTGACTGTAAAAATGCCCATCTCATACAGTCAATTTTTTCAACCATTTTGATTATAATAGAAAAATACACCATACTCCAACATTAAAGATAGTATATTGTACTATTAAACGTAAAGAAAGAAATATCACAGACACTAAATTGTCACAATTAACGACGTCTTTTATTTTTTGCTTTTAATAATCGATCTAGCCGAGCCTCATGATCATCGGTTTGATCAACTTTACTGTTCGCCTTATTATCACCATTATTTTTGAGAATCTTATTATCCTTTTGCTTAACGTTAGAAATAGGCTTGTTACTAACGTTCTTTGTTACATTTTTATCAATAGTCATTTTAGTCTCTACTTGATGAATACGATGTGTAGATACCTTTTTCTTTTCTTGTAATCTTCCGAACGTTTTTTCTATTTTTTCATTTTTGGCAGCAGCTTCATGCTGATGGTTTGAGCGCATGGTAGCTACCTTGGCAATAAGCGGCTGTATACCAAATCTTCTTATAGCAATTTCTATAATAAAAAGGAAGAAGGCTAGCAACAATAATAATTCTTCAATCGTTTGCTTTTTCACATTTTTATTTGTTAACGCTCGAAATGCATGTTCAGGACTTTCTATTACCTTACCATTCCCAACCGTTACAATGTCTTGAAGTAATGGATCATTTTCTTTTTTTACTTCAAACTCTTTTGAATATGGAACTACTATAGCTTTGTTAAAAGTACTCTTAATTTCTTCTCCTTCACGCTTCATTAATTGCAAATAATGAATTCCAGGTTCAGCAGTAAAGCTCATTTCATACTTTCCTGGAGCTATACTACGTACCTCTGCATCAACCTCTGAACCCTGGTCGTCCACAAGCTTGCTCTCTAATGGCAATAAATCTGTGTCGGCTGATTCAATCGTTAGTACTACTTCTTTGCCATTTGTAGTTTGAACAACATCATATGCATCCTGTTGAAATGTAGGTAACGTCCATGTAATTAGATCATTCCACATAACAGGCCACTCATTCCATGCTGGCCAAGCTCCTGCCCATTCACCTTTTAGATCAGACGTCCAAGCTATTGTTTTACCTAAACCGGATTTCCAACGAGTTAGCACTGGGTCACCCTTTTCAGATGTAAGAACTGTTTCAGCCCTTCCCTTTTCTGTCGTCGCAATATAAGCATTCATTTTCGGAATGCCCTCGCCAAACAATTGCGATACACTTGTACCTGCAATTGGTGTAGGATAAAAAGGATTATCTTCAATGTATGTTCTAGTAGTCAAAGCCGTTTCTCTAGACAATATACTAGGAATTGTTGAGGCATCAGCGACATCGTAGAAACGCCCATTTCCTTCCATTGCTAGAGATTCAAGTAATCTTCGGTCTGCATCTGAGCCAATTGCAACAGTCGAAATCGTAATATTGTCATTTAATCCATCAGATATTAATGAGTTATAGTCAGCATTCGTTGCAGATTGACCGTCTGTTAATAAAATGATGTGTTTTCGTTTTAACTCTAGAGGAGTTAATTGTTCATACGCTTGCTGTAAAGCGGGAAAAATAGCTGTCCCTCCACCTTCCTGAATTGAACGAATACTATCTACTACCTCTTGTTTATCATCTAGGGGTGCAGTTTCAACAATTTGCCATGGTTTGTCGTCAAATGCGATAAAACCAAGAGTATCTTTATCTCTTAATAATTCAACCGTTCGTGCAGCAGCTTCTTTAGCAAGGTCCATTTTATAACCTGCCATACTTCCTGAACGATCTAACACAATAGCCATTCCTAAGGACGGCATTTCTTGTTTACCTTTAAGCTCCATATCCACAGGAAGAATATCCTCAATCGGTGTTTTAAAATATCCACCAAGACCGAAGCTTTCCATTCCACCTGTCATGATGAAGCCAACACCGAAATCATTTACAGCCGTTTTAATCATTTCCATTTGTAATTGGCTGACCTTTGTAGCTGAAACATTAGCAAAGACGATTGAGTCATATTGTAGCAAAGCAGCAATATTGGTAGGCAATAACTCTGGTTTTGTTTCTACTATATTCAAGCTGGCTGAATTAATCGCGTTTGCTAAATTATCCGCATCACCTTCGTTGCCTTCAACGATCAAAATAGTTGGTGTTCCTTTTACGCTAGCAACTGCATGGGCAGCATTATTTTGTTGTACTTCATCACCTTCTGCAATGATTTCTGCTTTATATGAATGCAATGTAGTAGAATCTACGATATGTGAAAAAGAATAACTGTTTCTTCCTTGCTTTACATCAATCTTTTCACTAATAATTTGTTCATTGTTTTTCGTGATTTGTAGAGTAGCATTCAAATCTTGATTACTTTCTATATCTATACTTAGCTTTGCTTGCTCCCCTACATATAATGTAGATGGTACTTCAAGGCTTTCTATCGCTACATCAGTTTTAGTTGCCGGTGCAAATGGCATTACATCAATTTCTATACCTTGTTGAGCTGCAAATTTCGTAGCCTGCAAAGCATCACCTACGTTTTCATTCCCGTCTGTTAATACTACAACCCTGCCTCCTGCATTTGACAGCATAGACGAAGCGAGTTGAATACCTTCTGCTAGATTTGTATAATTTGTTTTTTCCATAACAGGCAACTGCGTCGTATTTAACGGTTTTTCTGATATGGAACGAACTACAGATGCATTATCAGCAACAGATACGATACCATAGCGGTCCTCTACTTCCTTCTTATCTACCGCATCCTCCACAGCCCCAACCATCTTATTTTCTTGTTGGCCAACACTTGCAGAACGATCGACGACAAATACAGTCGTCACTCCATTAATTGGGTATAATATAGTCGGTACCGTCAAGGCAAGGATTAATAATGTATATATGATCGATCTAAGCGTAATAACAGACAATTTTTCAATCTTACCTAGCTGTGTTTTGTCTTTCGCAAATAACACAATCGTCATAATTGCAGGTATAAATAGTAAGAGCAGGAGAGGATACTTAAGCTCTAATCCCACGTCGGTACACCTCCCATTCCACAATTAATATCATAGTGGCAATTAATATAAACCAGTATGAAGCGACATTATGCCGTTTGCTTGTATTGTTTTCAGCTTTAGAGTCAGATTCAGCTAAGACAAAACTTTCTGAAGACACCATCTTCTTTTCACTTTCTTCTAAGATGACTGCAAATAACTTTTCCTTCTGTCCATCTTCACCGCGTTCAATAAACCTATAAATTCCAGGTTCATTTGGAACTGCTAAAACCCCATCATCCATAGTCATTTCCTTCACTACTTCATAATCTTCATTAAGAATAGAACGACTTGACGCATCCGTCGATAAAGAAACGTCTCTTACCTCACCAGGAGAAAAATAACCTAGTTGAGAATTCTGCTCAGTTAAATAAGTGACCGCATTATATAAAAAGATCGGAAAGCTTGCATGTAGAGGCCAATCTGAATCTTCGATATCCATGGACAAGAAAATAATAGGATGTCCTTCATATGTGCCCTTACTAATAAGATCCGTTTTACCACTTGATGCAATTGTAGATAGTCCTAAACCTTCAAGTGGGTACGCATTTTGAACGTAAATATTATTCATGTTAACAAATTGAAATAATGGATCATTACTCTTCACTTCAATTGCTTGTTCAAGTTGTACTTTTTCTTTTACTTCATAAGAACCACCTAAGGTAGGTGACAGAATCATTAACGGACCATCGGGCCATTTGTCCTCAGGTAAATTACTTACGATATATACTCCCTCTTCACTGTCTGTGAGGTCATCAACACTGTCTGCTTGAACTACTTCTTTACTCATATTGACGAGTGCTTTAGATATAAATGGACTCACATTACCTATTAGATTGACGGTTGGGTCATCATTTATATTCATAAAAGCAACACTGCTATTATCGAGCTGATAATCATCATTTACATTAATTGTTGCTTTGTAATAATCGTATTCAGGCAGTTGAGGAATTTGAATATCACGTATTGTTTTAGGCTCAATTTCTTCCTTTGATGTATGCAATTGCTTACCATTCGACTCAATATTTATTGTAAATATTACCTTACTCGCTGAATCATTTGCTACTGACGCAACCGCCCTTATCTCATCACCAATTTCACCGACACCGAAAGATCTTAAAGAAATATTATTTGTTGAAGTACCGATGTTATTTACAACAATCCTCTCGTCAACAAACATTGTAGCTATGTCTTCCTCCAAAACCGAATCAGAAAAAACTTGGATTTCACCTGTATCATCTGCTAATAACGCAGCTCCATACTGAATTGCTTCAGCAATGTTAGCATTCTCATAAGACAATTGTAAATCACTAATCACTTTAAGGATGTTTTGCTTATTCGGATCTTGTGATAATAAAATTTCCGGCTTCTTACCCGACCCAATAATTGTGACTTTTTGAGCTTGTAATTTATCTATCATTTTTACAATCTCATTTTTTGCTATATCAATACGGCTTTCATCTTTTTCTTTAGCACTCATTGATGCTGATGTGTCTACCACGATAACAATGTGATCCCCTTCAATTGCTGAATCATTAAAATACGGTTGGGCTAAAGCGATAATAATCATGGAAAGGATTAGCAGTTGTAGGTATAGCAGGATGTGACGCTGCAACCTCCTCCACCATTTAGATGCTTCCCACTCTTGCATCACTTGTTGCCATAACAGTGTCGATGGAATCACTTGCTGTTGATATTTTTTTCTAAATAAATAAAAAGCGATAACTACTAATAAAAAGATACTTAATAACAAATATGTTGGCGCTATTAATCCCATCTACTCACCTCACACAATCCAACCTTTTGGCATCAACGATTCAAAAATAATTTCTTCAATTGTTTCGTTTGTAGAACATCTTATAAAACCAATTCCACGATCAAAGCAAAATTGCTCTAGATCCTCAGTATGTTGGTTTACACGGTTCACATAATTTCTTTTAATTGAAGGTAACATTGAAACATTCATTTGTTGATTCATCTCACTATCTATTAATTTTAAATCACCTTGATAGTTTGGATTAGTTTCTTCTTCCGTTAATAATTGAATTACATATAATTCCTGTCTATTCGCCTGAATTTTTTTAAGAGCAGCCTTTATATCATCTAGTGGCTCTAAAAAGTCACTTATGATGATGCTCACACCTGATTTAGGAACGATGTTTGTAGTAATACTTTGCGAAAATGTAGTTTGTTCTGATACACTATTTGCTAACTCACTTATATAAAAAGCAGCCTTGTTAGCATATGCTCTCCCTTTTTTATAAAAAAACGGAGAGTCCGTAGAACATACTGGAAAAATCCCAACTCTATCATCATGACTTAATGACATATATCCAAGTGTAGCTGCTAACCTTTTAGCCAAAAGCCATTTTTCGTCAATTAGATTCATTGATTTTGAACAATCTAAATATAAAGAAATAACTAATTCTTGTTCATCTAAAAATCTCTTAATATAATGCTTGTTTGTACGTGCATATATATTCCAATCAATTTGTCGCAAGTCATCACCTGGCTGATATTGACGATAATCCGAAAAGTCCAATGATTGCCCTTGTTTCATTGATCTTCTTGCTCCTTGTTGGAAGCCACGCTTTTGTCGTTTTGATTGAATTCGATGCTTTTTAAGACGCATTAATAAAGCACTGTCTAAAATTTTGGTCATTTTTTATTCACGCTTTGCTCAACAGTTGTAATTAATTCTTCAATGATGGTATCTGTACTAATACCGGCCGCTTCACCTTCAAAATTTAAAAATAGCCGATGCCGTAAAACAGCTTTCGCACACTTTTTAATATCTCCTTTTGAAAGATGAACTCTACTATTACTTAACGCATGCACCTTGCCGATTTGTATCATACTTTGTAACCCACGAGGCCCTGAGCCATAACGAACAAACTTTCTTATCATCTCTGGTGAAGAATCATTCGTAGGGTGACTTGCAACGATGATATTGGTTGCAAATTCTAACACATCGTCACTAACAAGTATCTCTTTAGCAAGATTTTGGATTTCAACTATATCATCACGATTGATCACTTTTTGTAATGATGGTGTTGTCGTTGTTGTTGTCTTTTTGATAATTTCCTTCAGTTGTTCTTTCGTAGGGTAATCGACGTTAATTTTCAATAAAAATCGATCCATTTGTGCTTCTGGTAATGGATACGTACCTTCAGTATCCAACGGGTTTTGGGTCGCAAGAACAAAAAAGGGCTCTGCTAATTTTTTCGTATCACCCATAACAGTTACTGTTTTTTCAGCCATGGCCTCAAGCAGAGAGCTTTGAGTCTTAGGTGTTGCACGGTTAATTTCATCAGCTAAGACAATATTCGCAAAAACTGGACCTTCGTGAAAAACAAAGTTTTGCTTTCCATGCTCGTTAGGCTCTAACATCATTGTCCCAGTAATGTCAGAAGGCATTAAATCTGGAGTGAACTGGATTCTTGAAAAATCCAAGTTCATAACCTCAGAAATTGTTCGAATAAGCATCGTTTTTCCAAGTCCGGGTAACCCCTCTAACAATGCGTGTCCACCAGCAAAAATCGTCCATAATACTTGGTCAACCACGTCCTCTTGCCCTACTATAAATTTAGAAATCTCTAGTTTAGATTTTGAAATCTTATCTGCAACTGCTTGTAATTGTTGCTCTTTTTGTGCTAATTCTATCACGATTTTACTCCTCCCCTGGATCTATTTCTGTGAAATAATCCTTCACAACTTCTTCTAAATACGATGGTAAATCTGAGCGATCAATACTCTCTCTATATGATTGTGCATATTCTCCATAAACTTCCTCATACGGACGTAACGTACCATTTAAAATTGGGCCCTGACTCTCAGACTGTTCACTACTACCTTTACCCAATTCGCTAAAGTCATTCTCAATCGTATTAGTACCGTTCAAATACTCAGGTATTGTTAGTTCACGAGATCCTTGACCAAATCCAGCTCCAGATCCACCTGCACCTGAGCCTGTTCCACCTGAGCCTGATCCCGACCCTGAACCTGAACCTGAACCTGAGCCCGACCCTGAACCTGATCCCGACCCTGAACCTGAGCCCGACCCTGAACCTGAGCCTGAGCCGTCTCCTTGATTATTACCTGATTGTGATTGGTTGCTACTGTTCGTTCCACTTTGACTATTTGTTGCAGTCGTTGAAGCACTGTTATTTTGTTGTAAGGCCAGTTGAGAAGGTGTCCCTAAACCAGCATTAGCCATTTGCTGTTGTAGTGATGCTGCTGTCTGCTGTAGTTGTTGTTGTAGCTCATCAAGCTCTTGCAGTGAGTTAGCTTCAGCAAATGCATCATTTAATTGTTGTTCAAGGTTTGCCAATAATTCATTTAGTTGTTCTGCCGAAAGCTGTTCCAAGTCTGGCTGTTGCCCAGTAGTTTCTGCAAGCACAGATTCTATTGCTTCTTTATCATTTTTAGGTAGCCCGTTAAGGTCCTTCTTTAACTTTTCAAGCGCTTCTTGTAATTTTTGTTTATTTTGCTCTGAAAGTGCAGCAGACAATTGGTTCAAGCTAGATTGATTTATATTTTGTTGAATCTTTTGTAATAACTGCTGTTGCTTTAAGGCTTTTTCTTTCTTATTCGCTAGCTTTGCTTCCTGGGCCTGTAAATCAGCTAGCAATTCCTTACTATCTTTCGGAGTTGACAGTTGTTTTTTTAGATCATCAACGTCTTTTGCTAACTTTTTATCATCTGGCTTGTTGATTTTTTCAATCTCTTTTTTTGTTTCTTTAGTTATTTGCTTATCGATCTGTTCAAGCTTTGCACTCTCCATGACATCATTAGGAAACATGAGTGATAATGTAGTACATACCGCCAACATTACCGAAATAACAATCTTCTTGCCATGAAATAAAGACAGTTTCCTCGTTTCTACTTGTTGATGTTCCTTTTTCATATGTGATAAAGTATCACGTCGTTGCAATTGACTAATAATCGATTCATCATTTATATACGACAAGGCTGTTTGCACACGATCTTCACCGACATATTCATCATAAAGTTCTGCTGCAACTTGATCTTTAGGTCTGTTTTTAACAGTTAATATAACTGATGTTATGATAGCAACAACACTTATGGCCAAAGCGATCATTATAGGGTGAAGTATTATGATAAACCTCGATGCGATAGCTAGGAAAAAGAATATACTAGCTACCGCGACAAACACATAATGAAGGTTGGTACTCACATGTTCCTTGAGCAATTTCTTTTTAAGAACTTTGAGAAAAGAAAAGAACTTCTGTTTTTCTTCCACTTTATCACCCTCTCTTCGGTTTCATTTTTGGGCGAAGCTTCTTAATGCTGATTAGTAAACATATAACTGTAATGATTAAATAGGAAAATGTAAAACTAATGAATAATGAAAAATCAATATTTGTCATATCAGCAAATTCATTTGCTGCGTTCGGTTCAAGTTCAGCAAGGATCACCGCAAATGGGTTAAACATTCCACATATATATGCAACAACATTTGTTGGTTGAGGATTGGCATTATATGAATATCCAGTCATTTGAAAAGAAAATAACATAATCGCTGCTGTACCAGCTGTAAGAAATAACATAACACCATACGTAACAATCATTGATACGATTGTTTTACGAATAAGTGTAGAACATAAAATACCTATACTCCCTACAGTTACTATCGTTAGTAAATAAATGACAAATACTGATATTAAAGTATTCGGTGACACCCCACCAAATAGGAAGACGATACTATATAATGGCAGTGATGAAAAAATGATTAAGAACAAGTACGCCAATGAAGAAACCAGCTTGCTAACGATAATACTCGTTGAAGATTGCTGTGTCGTTAACAAGATGTTTAATGTTTGTCTTTCACGTTCACCACTAATGGTACCTGCCGTTAACCCAGGGGTCATAAATAATATGAGCCCCAATTGTAGAACTGATATGATCATAAACATTTCTTGACTTTCATTCGGCTTAACAATTCCGCCTGGAGAGTTTGAACTATCTAAATAAATATATCCTAGTGCAATTCCTCCTAAAACTAATAGATAGAATAAAATGCCAAGGAAGCTTTTAAATGAACGAAAACGGAGTTTAATCTCCTTATTTAACACTGGATTAATTAATAGGCTTCTCATTGTCACTCTACCTCTCTCGTGATTTCTAGGAAAATATCTTCCAGGTTAGAATCTTCTTCACTAAATGAAAGAATAAGAAGGTTCTCAGACAACGCTTTTTTTAATAAGTTCGTTTGTTCCTGATCATCCCCTGAAAAGGCAAATGATAAAACATTTTCAAACCTTTCGTTCCTGTGAAGATTTGTAACAAACTGTTGGTCTTCAAAAAACGCATAAGCTTTTGCCATATCATCTACTAATTTTACATTAATTACTTTATTTGCTTGTAATTGTTTTTGTATTTGAGCGACTGATCCTGTCGCTACAAGCTTTCCGCTGTCAATTACCCCAATTTCATCACACATCTCAGCAAGCTCTGGTAAAATGTGAGAAGAAATAATAATCGTTTTACCCATGTTCTTTAGCTCTTTTAAAATCTCACGCATTTCAATTCTTGCACGAGGGTCTAACCCTGATGCAGGTTCATCCAAAATTAGCAATTTTGGATCATGAATTAAAGCACGAGCGAGGCAAAGCCTTTGTTTCATTCCTCTTGATAGCACATCCACATACGAATCCTTTTTATGTGATAAATTGACCAGTTCTAATAGCTGTGGTATGAGCACGTTTCTTTCACGTTCTGGAATGCCATAACTACCACCATAAAAATGTAAATATTCGATTGTTTTGAATTGATCATAGACCCCAAAAAAGTCTGGCATATACCCTATTGACTTTCTAACATTTTTTGGATCCTTCGTCACGTCATAACCGTTTACATATGCTGTTCCAGATGTTGGTGCCATTAATGTTGCCAAGATCGAAAAAGTAGTTGATTTACCAGCACCGTTGTGACCTACAAACCCAAATACAGTACCTTCTTTTACATTGAGGTTTAATGAATCAAGTGCGGTAAAGGAACCATATCTTTTCGTTAAGTTAATTGTTTCTATCATTTGATTTCCCCCTCAACTGAAATAGTAGGCACACGAATATCTTGATGGTCCGATACTTCTAATTTTATAGTTATTATGCCATTTTCATTAACAAACTCGTTGACATTTTCTTTAAAGTTAAAGAGCTGTTTACCTGACAATTCAACCGATTCACCTGTGACATTATTCAATAAGCTATATGCACCAGATGCTTCACGATTTAAGCTAATTTTCAAGCTGGAAAGTGATGAATCTTTTGCTGTTATGGATGAAGGAATTTGATAAGATATCAAATATTTACCTTTTTCCATATAGATCCAGTCTTCACCGTACTCCAAACCATTGTCAACTACTCGACCATTTTGTCCCTCCTCAACTGAGACACTTGGTATAATAGTTCCTTCAGGTAGCAAAAATTCTCCTACACCTACAGTATCTATTTCTACATTTTGCATTAATAGGTTCAATGCATTATTAACTGATTTTTTATCCTTTATTGATATATCAGTAATTGAGTCGTTTGTAAAAGCGACTAGAAGAGGCTGATTATGTTTTGCTAAAGAATATCTATCACTTATGGCTGTTGATAATAAACGATATTTTCTCCAATTCTCTAAGTCATTCTTTTCTATTTCCCCACCCCAAATGTCCATTCCTGGAAAGGCAGACAATGCACCAGAATGTGTTGGACCAGCTACTACGTTAGCCAAATTATTTGATTTTATATCCAGTGATATATCCGTTGTGGTACCTCGCTTAATATTTCCTAGATCATAAGCATGGCTACCAGCGACTAAATACACTTCCTGCAAATCCAAATCTAATTGGTTGTTTAATGACCCTACTAATTTCCCATTTTCTACTTGAAGCTTCACATCAATTTTGCCTATAGGCTCATTTGTAATATTTCCCGTCGCTGAGCGTAAAGACCAATATTCAACGTCATTATAAGTAAGTGCTGTCTTACCTTGACTACTTTCAACCATAGCAAAATTTTCAATGACATCAATTGAGTCAGAATAACGGTTTAATATTGGAATAGGTTGATACGATTCAGACTTTGAAGTAAGGGTATAATCACCACCATTGTTGGATAAGAATGTAACAACTCCCAATCCGTTACCAACACCTTGTTCATCGATAGCTAATATACTTACCTCATTTACTTTTACACTACCTAAACGATCCTTCGCTCCGACGAAAAATATTGACACAGTCACTAGAATAGAAATTGTTGGAATGATAATCCAAGCTTTTTCCCGTTGATCAACTTTTCGTAGAATAATATATAGAACAGGGATGATTACTAATAAGTAGATAGCAAAAGTAAGTATCAATATATTTAACGGTATAGCTGATGAATGGAATATCTCTGCAATTTCTGATAAATCATAATGGAAATAGTTTTTATCATAATTCTTTTCTACAAGCTTTGCAAAGACATCGTCCCACCAATTTGCATATCCACTCCAATTACTTAAACTTTCTGCTCCTATGTTAAAAGTAAATTGAGTTATTTCACCACTACCAACATCTTTATTTAAAGTGATAGGTAATGAGTTATCAGAAAATACTACCTTCGTTTTATCTACTAAATCTCCAGTCATAATAGGAATATTGGTTAATGTCGGCAAATCATCTCCACCATACTGCTGTAAAAAAGCAAACTGATCAATAAATTGTTCATTCGTAACTTGAAGTGGTAATAAATTACCTACTTCCCCTAGCTGGGTGGCTATATTCGGTACACTCCCAATAATTAAATGTCCCCCACTATTCACCCAATTTTTTATAGCCTGTTGCCTTTGTGTTGATAAAGACGTCACTTGAAAATCATTAATAACGAGTACATCAAACACTTGTAAGCCTAGCTCTTCATTAGGTAGTTCATCTTCTTGTATATTCAGTACCTCTACAACTTCACCATTATACTTTGTAAGCTTTAAAAAATTCAGTGAGTCCGGCGAGTCAGATAACACACCTAAAACTAAACGACTTTCATTTAAATTGATCGGCTCAAGATTTTTATTACCAATTAACTCAACTTCTTTGTTATCTTCCCAGCTTCCCTCATAAAATTTAATTAATGATTCTTTATTTGAGGTTTGCATACGTACTAAATTTTCCTCAAGTCCTGAAATTGAAGTTTGAATTTTTTTTGTTTCACCTTTGGCAAGCTCCACATGGATAACAGTATTACCGACTTTGCGATTAGTTTCAGAAACAATTACTAAATCTCCACTTACCGCTTTCTCATTTTCGTTTGATAACGTAATGGTTACTGGAAAGCCTCGTCCCCTTTGAACCTTTTTGTCAAAACCATATGAAACATCAACCTTTAAGTCGTTAGCTGCTAAAGCTGTTTCTGTAAATAAGACACTACCTACTAGTAATAATAGTAATACTAATATATATCGCTTTATCTTCAATGCTTCCCTCTCCTTAACAAAATCTAATTTCTCTTTTTGTGTTTTCTGTATTACTACTCATAGTACAGTGATATTATATCTAATATCATTATTTTTGTGAAGTGCATAGTCAAAGTTTTTTCAAACCTACAAAATATTAAACGACATATACGCACAAAAAGTTACATAACATATGTACTATTTATCACCTTATTTCCTTATTGTCGTGTCTTATATTACAAGGTAATTCTTAAGTTTTTAATTACATAAAAATGAAGAATTTATGAAGATATGTTTTAAATAATGGATGTTATCAATATGCGACAAATTCCAGATACATTCAACGCGTACAATCATACGTATTATTAACCCTCTTAACATTACAGCAAATAACCCCATTCTATATTGCAAGACGGGGTTAACAAAATTATAGTGCTAGTTCTGAGCTAAATTACCGTATTGAAGAACTCTAGTAACTTTCAGTCTACTTATTTTGTATAACACTTATCGATACTAGTTTACAATAGGTAAATATAAGCTAAAGGTGGTCCCTTTATTCTTAATACTTTCTACTATAATTTTCCCTTTCATTTGCTCAATAATTTGATAACATACCATAAGACCAATTCCTGTGCCCTTCTCTTTTAACGAATAAAAAGGTGTGCCCAAGCGATCAAGCTCATCCTGAGTCATTCCAATGCCAGAATCTGTAATCTCAATGCGTACATATGAACTATCTTTTACACATTTGACTGATAACTCTCCCTCTGCTTTCATTGCTTCAATGCCATTTTTCATAATATTTAGCAACACTTGTTTCAGTTCCCCTTTATTTCCTTTTACGTAAAGCCCTTCTTCTACATGTTCTATAATCGAGATATTATTTTTCATCAAAGCATATGAGTTCACAATATCAGTAACATTTTTAACGATGTCACTACAATTCACTTCTTCACATTCACCTACATCAGGTTTAGCAAGAGACAAATAGTCATTAATAATCGTTTCTGCCCTGTTTAACTCATTTATCATTAAATGAATAAACTCTCTTTCTTGACTCTTTATATTTTCATTCGCGAGAAAAATCTGAAGAAAACCTTTTACTACCGTCATCGGGTTTCTAATTTCATGAGCGACTGATGCAGCCATTTGACCAATAGCATTCATTTTTTCAGCTCTTTGTAGTTCTTTCTGAAGTTTCGTTTGATGAATAATTTCATCAATTTCTCCTATCGCTTTTTCAAACCCATGCAACTGTCGAGTAGCATAAGTTCTTTTTCCAAAATGCTCTGCTGTAACTTGAACACGTTCAAATATCGTTCGTAAATGCCCAACCATACTATTAAATTCATCTCTTAAATATCCTAATTCAGAAGTATCTACATATGATAGCTTTACATCAAAGTTACCTCTACTAACTTGGTAAACCCCTTCAAAAAGCTGTTTTAAAGGATCCATCATCTTAGAAAAACCCCATTGCTGAATCTTTAAGATGATACTAAATAAAATAACAAAACTGATAAATAAAGATATTAGTAAATTCCTCAAGTCCCCTTGAATCTCAGTAGCGTCTAGATCTATAGCTAACACTGCAATTATATTTTCCTCATCGTCGACAATTGGTGTAAAAGCAGTGATCCATAACCCCATTTGATCTTTATATAAGCCTGTTGCAGCACTTTTACTTTCTACTATTGCTGAGGAAAATGCATTGGTATATTCCTTATTATTATGTAAATGGTGTTCGAGCTCTCGATCACCTTGTATATTATGTTCTGAATCTACAATGACATGATAGCTATTGTAATTATTACGATCAAAATCTAACAGGTAAGCTCTTGAATACATGGAATAGTTTTCATGAATATGATTTAAGAGGTCAATAATGTGAGTTCTTGAAGGGGAATTTAACTCTTGGTTGCTCTTAATTAGAGTAACATCCTCTGGTGCCAATGTTTCCTTCCATAAATTAGATAAATTCATCGCACTTTCAGACAATAATTGAATTGTAGCATTTTTCTGTATTTGGTAGCTAATTACCGCTGTTGCAGTCCCTAAAAAAATGATAAAAACTGATGAAAAGATTAGTGTTTTTTTAAAAAAACTCAATCGATGGAATTTATGTATCATCAGAACATCCTTTACAAGTTAGTGTATAGAGTTTTTTTCAACTTCTGCCACATAAATTCCTCTTTTTCATACTATTATTTATAAAAAAACTACTTAATTAACATAATTATCAATACTTAAACCTAAAAACACCAAAAAATAAAGATTGACATTACCATAATAAGATGTAGACAACTGTCAGTTGCACATTTATGACATCAGGCATTGACTAAATATAAGATTAGCTAATTAATTTTGATGAAAGGAATGACTTAGGGATGTCTGATTGTCGATGTAAAGGAAAAGGAAGTAATGAATTATTTTGTCGCTGTGAAAATACACCTATCTCTTTTAGTGGTAATGGGGTGGGTATACCTGTACCAACACCATTTGTATCTTTAACAACAGCTACTATAATGATCAGTGAGAAGGATTGGGTGGCAAAGGTTGATTCAATGGCTGATATACTCGTTGATGTGGTTGAGGATATACCAAATCCCATCAACTTATTTTATATAGTTGAACGTATTACTGAAAGTACTACAAAAACTCTATGTATATATAACGTCACTGATGATAGGGCTAATCAGCAATATACATTAACTCCTAATAATACTGTCTGTGATGAACCAGGAACAGGATGCCATAAGTACAGATTAACTGTCATCTCAAGTAGTCCACTCCCACAAGGAGTAACACTTGCTTTCAATTGTAGATGTATCAACGTAACTACATTTCAAAAAGGGTAAATAAATATAAGCAATGTCCTACTCTATTTATAGAGTGGGGTCTTTTTCATGTCATCATAACAGTGTATTGCATGTTTTATTAATTTTTAGTGCATTCAAAAAAAATAACTAGCATTACTGGACTGTCTATTGATCTAGTAATATGTATTCATTGAGAACCTCTTCTACTCTCATAGCTCTTCATTCCTAAATAAATAGGAACGCTCCCTCTAAAGACCTCACTACTCAACCCGCTGTGAACTCCTTTACAGTTTAACAAACATACATTCTATGATATTTTATACATTTAAACAAGTACTAACAACCTCTAATTAATAGCTCTAATATGTATAAAAAAAGAGGATATTTGCTCATATAATGAACAGAATATCCTCTTATTTGGTTAGTCTAATTAAAAATATTACGCAGTTATTTCAAAACTAAATTCTTAATTGTACTAACACATTTGTCTTTCCAATATTATGTTAGTCATTCACTCAATGAATAGAATGGATTAGATTTCTTTCAAATTTACCAATGTTTGAATTTTCACATAAACGCATTTACTTTACTCAGCAAAATACATAATACTCATAGCACCTGCTCCAGTGTGGAGTGAAATAACAGGGGTTGTATCTACAATTTCAATTTCTTCATACCCAGAGGCATGACTAATCGCTTCTTTTAATTTTCCTGCTAGATCACGTGCATCTGCATGTGCTATACCTACTGCTTTTATGACTTTGCCTTCAACATCCTTAGCAAATTGTTTAGTTAAATACTTCACTATTTGCGATTGACTCCTAACTTTACCAACAGGTGTAATACTTCCACCTTCGAGTGAAGATATCGGCTTTATGTTCAGTAAAGAGCCAATAAACGCTTTCCCTTTGCCAATTCTGCCACCCTTTACTAAATTTTCAAGTGTATCAACAGTAAGATATAAAAAACTATTGTTACGAATTTCTGTTAACCTATTCACAATATCATCTACACTTTTACCGTCTGAAGCCATCTTTGCAGCTTCTAACACTTGAAAACTTAAAGCTTTAGAAAGGAACCTCGAATCGACAACAGTCACATTGGCTTTTGATATTTCTGCAGCAGTTTCTGCAGATGCAACAGTACCACTCATACCACCTGTCATATGAATAGAAATCACATCATAGCCTTCTTCATCTAATCTGTCATATAATTCAACAAATTGTCCTGTAGATGGCTGTGAGCTTTTCGGTAATTGGGCAGCTTGTTTCATTTTATTTAGAAATTCACTAGGTGAAATGTCAATTCTGTCAAGAAAAGATTTACCCTCTATTGTTATCATTAACGGTACCATTTCAATGCCATATTTTTGTAAAACCTCATCTGAAACATCAATTGTGGAATCAGTCACTATTTTTATTTTTCTCATCAACTTCACTTCCCAACATTTTTACGTCTGTTTCATTATACTTGTAATTATGGTCGATTGATAGGATTTTTAAAAAATTTGTCGAATCAGGACATGGCTTTAAGGCTCTTTTCGTAAAACTTTGTTTTTTCACTTATATTAGAGTAACAGATATGTTCTATATGACTCCCATAATCTTTACGATAGATAGTAACTTATATAAAACGGATTCACTCTTGCTCAGTTAAACCATTCGTTAATGATGTTCCTTCATAAAACCGTAATAAATCCCCGTAGACAATGTTATCGGAGTACTCTAGCTCTTGCCTTGCTTTTTCTTCATAAGGCTCACACTTAGAGCTGTCCGTCTCTTCCCTTGTCTCTTTGTCATAGCACGTAGATTTTGTATATACATATTTTTCAGTGATAAAGCTTCCATCTCTAAGCACAATAAAGTTTAGTTTATCTTCTGAGAAAATATCAGATCCGAAGTGCACATCATCCTTCGTTTCGACACCTAATAAATGCAAAAGTGTTGGCTTCACATCTAGTTGACCTGATACTTTAGAAATCACTTCTGGATTTTTGTCAGTCACACCCGGTATATGAATAATAAATGGAACCTTTTGTAATTGTACGACATCAAAAGGTGTGATATCTTCCTGTAAAAATTCTCCCATCGCTTTATTATGATTTTCTGAAATACCATAGTGGTCACCATAAAACACGAGAATTGAATTATCATATAAACCTTCTAGTTTTAATTGTTCGACAAAGCTTTTTAATGCTTCATCCATATATCTTACCGTCGGGAAATAACGATTAAGTGTACGACTGTTTGACGTAAATTCATCTACCATTTTATCTTCTGCATCTAGCTCAAATGGGAAATGATTTGTTAGCGTTATAAATTTTGTATAAAACGGTTGAGGTAATGTTTTTAGTTTCTCAACAGATTGATCAAAAAACTCAATATCTTTCAATCCCCAACCAATTGAATTATCTTCGTTCACATCGTAATCTACCAATGAAAAGAAACGGTCATATCCAAGATTAGGATACATGACATCACGATTCCAAAAGCTCTTATTATTTGCATGAAACACTGCAGAATAATAATCTTTTTCTTTTAAGATCTCTGGAGTAGCACGGTACTCATTTTCCGCATTCGTGAAAAACACAGCACCTCTACCTAAAGGGTATAACGAGTTTTCAACTACAAATTCAGAATCAGATGTTTTTCCTTGACCTGTCTGATGGTAAAAATTATTAAAGTAATAGCTTTCTTCAATTAAATCATTTAAAAATGGTGTAATTTCTTCGCCATTAATTGTTTCGTTCATCACAAAGTTTTGCAGAGATTCCATTGAAACCATAATGACATTGCGATCCTTTGCAATACCGAAAAGGTCTTCATCTGGCTTTGTGTAATTGGCATTTAGAAAATTCTCTATCTCAACAAATTCACTACTATCCGCAAGTGCTCTTTGGGCTGACGTTTTAGACGTTAACACAAGATCATATAAATGGTAATTGTATGACCCTATATTTTTTACGAGCATTTCACGATCAAATGTACGAGTTAGCAGCTGCGGACGTTCTGACTCTGCAAGCCCTAAGTTGAAAAATACCACTACCGCTACAACTAAAAAATAGCCTCTACGTTCTCTGTTAGTGAAAGTTGTTCTTGATGAAAGTTTATGACGATTTCGCATCATGAAATACAATACAACAATGTCAACAAACATCAATATATCTGTAAAATGTAGTAGCTCAAAAATACTATTATCTAAATCTGCTAAATTATTTGTTTGAAAAAGTAAAGGGATTGTAATAAAATCGGTAAATTCTCGATAATACAACACATTTGCAAATAAAATAAAAGAAACTAAGAGGCTCGTTATGACCAGGTACCTATTACGATGTTTCTCCTTAATAAACATGGCAATCCCAAACATAATGAGTAAAAAGCTTAATGGGTTAATAAAAAGAATAAATTCTTGTAACCAAGATTCAATTTTTATATCAAAACTAGTTTTATAGACAATATACGTTTTAATCCATAATAATAGTGTTGCTAGAAGTATAAAAGACATCTTAGATAATGATGACGTATTCATATTTTTACTCCTCCATAGTGTATAGCATTGTTTGTTCAAAGGAATCATTTAGTACAATAATTCTTCTGATTCATACTATACAACCTAAATCTTAACTTTTTGATTAGGTAAATATGAAGGATTTCTTAAGATATTCATTTTTAATATTAACATTACCTAACAATACTAAGAAATCATGAACTAAATAAGTTAACTATTATTGGTTTGAATTTTTTTACCCTTTACAGGAAACATCATTCAATTAGGCTCTTTTCGTGAAAATTGTTATTATTGTCAAAAAACGACTGTAAAAAGATGTCTTATATGGATTAACATCATAAGAACAGATAGTCTTCATGTTTTAATTATTAGTATTAAAACAATTATAAATGTGATAGCAGCCTTGAATTATAGGCGAAACCAAAATGGTCAAGCTTACACCCATTTATAGCCGATTCCCCAGACCGTTTGTAAATGTTCATTGATTGGAAAGCCAGCTTTTTTGCATTTTTCTCTAATGTTTCTAATGTGTGAATCAACCGTTCTATCCTCAGTCTCAGAATCAAATTCCCATACTTGCTCTAAAAGGCTCTCCCGTGTTAATACTGAATTTTTGTTAACTAACAATATCCCAACCAGGTCAAACTCTTTCGGTGTAAGCACAATACTCTCATTACCGTAGGTCAACTGATGATTACTCCTGTCCCATGTAAGGCCATCAACTTCAATCTTGTTATTGGGACTGGTTCTACGTAAAATGGCTTCGATCCTTGCTAACAGAACCGTCTCCTCGAATGGCTTTGTTATATAATCATCTGCTCCAATTCTTAGCCCTTTAACCATATCAGAGCTTTGTTCCTTTGCTGTAAGCATAATAATGGGCACATCAGAAAAGCTTCGAATTTCTTCAGCAGTGTCCCAGCCATTCATTTCTGGCATCATAATATCTAAGATAACTAAATCTACTTTTTGCTTCACCAAATAGTTGATCGCATCTTGGCCTGAGCGAACGGTTTTACAACGATAGCCATTTGGTTCCAAGTATAACTTGAGTAGCTGTAACATTCTCTGTTCGTCATCTACTAGTAAAATGTCGGGCATTAAGCATAACATCCTCCTTATAAAACAATCTTAAATATAGTCCCTTCACCTATCTTACTCTGTACGTCTATTTCTCCACCGTGACTATCGACAATACCTTTGACTATCGACAATCCTAAACCTGTACCACCAGTTGATCTAGATCTAGATTTCTCAACTCGATACAGCCGGTCCCAAATGAAAGGTAGTTCATTTGCTGGTATGCCTTCACCTTCATCCTTTACTACAATAGTAAGTTTGCCGTCTTGTTTTTTAGCATTAATTTCTACGCTAGAGTGAGATGCTGAATGCTTTAAAGCATTATCTAATAAATTGCTTATCACTTGATCAAATCTGTTTGGATCAATGCTAGCAGTAAGTTTTTCAGGGCAAACAAGCTTTAAGTGAATTTCTTTTTCATTGTATGCCGGCCTAAACTTCTCGACGATAGACGATAGGAATTGATGAAGGTGAACAGCTTGTTGTTGAATCTTAAAAACGTTTTCATCAATTTGTGCTAAGTCGAATAAATCTTTTACTAAGGTAACCACATGCGTGGCTTCCTCCTCAATAATTTTCAAATAATCATTTCGCTCTTTTGAAGTGAGATTAGTTCGCTGTAAAATATCAGCATAGCCTTTAAGATAGGCTAACGGTGTCCTTAGTTCATGTGAAATACTTGATAGAAATTCATTTCGTTCTTTTTTTAAACGCTCTAGCCTATTAGACAGAACATGTATTGCTTTAGCCAATTCACCTAATTCATCATCTCGATTTGTTTTTAAAAATACGTTATTTTGTCCAGTGCTAATCTTTTCAGTCACTTCTTTCATATCTATTAGTGGTTTCGTAATAAAGCGTGACAGAAAAAAGATTGTAGCAATAGATAATAATAATGACAACAAACCAATGAAGAGAAATTGATATGTTAAACCGTTAATCATACTTCTTATAGGCTGTGTAGGTGAAAACATAAATACATACCCTTGACGTTGTCCGTCAAATATTACCGGATGAATCGTTGCTAAATACTCTTCTGTTTTCCACTTTTTTTCTAGTAACTCACCATTGTCAGGTACTATTTTTTCTTTACTTTTTTTTATTAACTCTTCTAGTTTAGAGTTAATTGTGTCAGACTGCTCTAAAATCTGAAACTGAGCATTTGTAATGACTACTGCACTAACAGCCTCCGATTCCATTAAAGCAACATGTTTAATTGTTAACTCATCAAAATTTTTTTCTAACACATCTCTATGACTTATACCTCTGCGAAATAAATCATCTGTCTCACTCTGAATACGCTCATTCACTATACCGAAATATAGTAAGAAAAAAATCATAGACTCTATAAGTAATATAAAAATAAAAAAAAGAGCTCCTAATTTTATAGCTAATTTATTGATGAAACCAGCTCCTTTTACAGGAAATAGAAACAGACTGTTATTTTTAAGTTCATTCGCAACATAGGATACCCTTATTTGCTTTCGTTGTAAAATGTTCAGCATCGTCACAAAATCAACTATAGAACTTATAACAGTCTGTTTTATTTTGGCTCTTGTCAAAACTTTGTTGCTATTGTTACCAAACTAGAACCACAATAATCAAATATATACAGTTGTCATCGAGTTACAAAAGAAAAGATGACAAGCTGTATATGGCAACGTAAGGTAAAGTTACAATTCATCCGAAAAATTTACTGTTGAATCTTCCCTTCATTTACTAACATCTCCCAATTTTCTGCTCCATTGTTGGAATAAAATACATTCCCGTTGTAAGTTATAAAGGCTAGCTCGTTGTCATTTTGAGGGTTGGTAGTAAAATACATGACTGCATCCTCATCCATGGAAGGCAACGTAATGATTTCCTCCGTTTCACTATCGAAGGATTTCTTAATAAGATGAGGCTCGCCATTATATCCGCCATACCATAACGCTTTATTTGACATGTAGATGGACGTACCTTGCATATTATCTGAAATTAATTCAAATGACTGACCCTTATTAGTTGAGAGGTAGATTCCTTCTTTAGCTGCTACAGCCACTTTATTTGAATCGGTTGGATGGACAGCAATATTTATAATATCTTTACTTAAGCCTTCTGCATCTATCTTCTCCCAATTTTCCGCTAGGTCATCGCTTACATATAACTCACCAGCTTCTTCTAATAAATCATTCGCTTTTGGGTTAGCAACAAAAATTGTCTGACTTTCGTAGCCTACACCCATCACATGAAAATCAACAACTCCTTCTAAAGCTAATGTTTCTAATGTTTGACCATTATCTAAACTACGCTTAATCCCAAAAGGATTAACAAGATTTGAATTTGCAGCTGGATGTCCACTAGCGAAAAAACCTACATCTGCTGCGTTAAAACCCATATAATCATGATTTTCAGCTACTGTTTTATACCATTGGCCATCTACGTACACTTTCAACCCATCATGAGCTGCAAAATAGATCGCATTTTGATTCCCAGCATATCCTAATCCGTGAACATGCTCTAATGTTCCGTTAAACGGCTCGTAAAAATCGTTATCTGTTATTTTGTTATTTGATGTTTCAGCTTTGTCAGTTTGCTTCTCTTTCTCGTTCTCTTCAGTCACATCATTATCTGTTGCAATTTCAGTATTATTTTGCGCTGAGTCGTCAGGTAGTGCTTCATTCTCATTCTGTCCACACCCAAATAATAATGTAGTAAGTGTCAACAGTGCTATTGTTTGTAGTGTCCTTTTCATATAAATTGTCACTCCTATAAATACAATATTTTCTCTTGGTCCCTATCGGAAACTTCACAGCCATCGTTACAAAAATAGCTAGGGAATTGATGAAGGTATGTCTCCATTTTATAAATGGTCTTTTCGTTAACTTTGTCTTTTTTCACTTACATTAGAGTAACTAATGTGTTTATATGACATTCAAAGTCTTTAGAATAAAAATATGCCCAACGTGTTTAGCTCTCTTATAATTAAAAGCAACAATTAATGAAAAAAACAGCCTTCATAATTAAACAACCAATAGTACGCGAAAAGCCTTTTCTTATTATAAATAGAAAATAAGGAGATTTTGTGCAGATGCTGAGTAATTATAAGTAAAGAAGGAGGATAAAATGCTCATATAATGAACATGATACCCTCCTTTCATAATTGTATATATTAATACAACAACATGCATTCATCAAATATTACAAAAGATAAAATTGCTTTATTCTACGTCGTATCCTTGATCCTCAACTGCTTCTTTCAATGCTGCTACTTTCACTTGAGCATCATCATATTCAACGTCAACTTTACCGTCTTGAAGAAATACCGTCACGTTATCTACACCTTTAACTTCTGATAATGCTCCCTTTACTGCCTTTTCACAATGACCACATGTCATACCAGATACTTGTAATGTTGTTTTTACCATATATATCCACTCCTAGAATAATATTTTAGTGATGTTCAAAAAGTCTCGTTTTGAACATCATTATATTTTTACTCTCTTCAAGCGAAGTGAGTTTGTCACAACTGATACTGAGCTAAATGCCATAGCTGCTCCAGCTACCCAAGGTGC
>NZ_JAEUFG010000030.1:44454-47435 GCF_018588585.1 Bacillus sp. SM2101 | reverse complement strand
TCAACATCCAATGTAAGTGGAGGAGAGTATGTAGGTGGACTGATTGGACAAATTCCAAGCTCTTCAGGAAACATGGTGATTACGAACAGCTATGCATTAGGTGATGTGAGTGGAACAACATATGTGGGTGGCTTAATCGGTTCTACATCACGAAATAGTTCGTCCTATACAATTACAGTCGAGAATAACTATGCCGCAGGAAGGGTCACTGGAACATATATCATAGGTGGGTTGATTGGAAGTAGTGGATACTCACAATTAGTAAATAGTTATTATGATCGTGTTGTTACGGATTTAGGTGTTACAGATTCATACGGACGTACTACAGTTGAGATGATGAAAGGAGATACATTTGTAGGGTGGGATTTCTCTACAATATGGGGAATTGAAGAAGGTTTCTCTTACCCGTATCTTAGACTTTTTAATGAAGTAGTAACGAATCCTTTAAGCTTAAGTGCAGAAACAATAAATGAGGGAATCTCCCTATCTTGGTCTGCAGTTGATAGTGCTTCTAGCTACAACATTTATCGTTCTACAAATTCTGGAGAACCATATGATTTAATAGCATCAAATGTACAAAATACAGTGTACCTTGATGCAACAGTTGATAATGGAAATACGTATTTTTACGTAGTCACCTCGATTACTGAAGATGGGGAAAGTGACTTTTCTAATGAAGCAAGTGCTTCTCTAATACCTTTAGCTCCATCAGAAGTAGAAGTTACAACTGGTGATGGTGAAATTACGTTAACTTGGGGAGAGGTTCCGAATGTAACTACTTACAATATTTATCGCTCAACCCAAAGTGGAGGACCGTACATCTCAATCGCTCAAAATATTAACGGAACTAACTATATTGATATTGATGTAACAAATAATGTGAATTACTATTACGTGATTACAGCAGTCAATAATAGTGGAGAAAGTGAATATTCTCTAGAAGTATCCGGGATACCAAGCACTTTAATTCCAACTATACCAGTAGGTATCAATACAGTGAATGGAGACGGGGAAGTTACCGTATCATGGGGAGAAGTGACGAATGCAACGACATATAACGTTTACCGCTCCACAACGATCGGTGGTCCATACATCTTAGTTGCCCAAGGTGTCAATGAAACAAGCTATATTGATGTAGACGTAACGAATGACACGACGTACTACTACGTAGTGACAGCAGTGAATGAACATGGAGAAAGTGGCTATTCTGAAGAAATATCTGGAACACCTGGGGTGCTTGTTCCATCAGCACCAGTAGGTATTAGTATAGTGAATGGAGACGGAGAAGTTACTGTATCATGGGGAGAAGTGACGAACGCAACGACATATAACGTTTACCGCTCCACAACGATCGATGGTCCATACATCTCAGTTGCCCAAAATGTGAATGAAACAAACTATATTGATGTAGACGTAACGAACAACACGACGTACTACTACGTAGTAACGGCAGTGAATGAACAAGGAGAAAGTGAGTATTCTGAAGAGGTATCTGGAACACCGGGAGTGCTAGTTCCATCAGCACCAGTAGGTATCAGTATAGTGAATGGAGACGGGGAAGTTACCGTATCATGGGGAGAAGTGACGAATGCAACGACATATAACGTTTACCGATCCACAACGATCGGTGGTCCATACATCTTAGTTGCCCAAGATGTCAATGAAACAAACTATATTGATGTAGACGTAACGAACAACACGACGTACTACTACGTAGTAACGGCAGTGAATGAACATGTAGAAAGTGGCTATTCTGAAGAAATATTTGGAACACCGGGAGTGCTAGTTCCATCAGCACCAGTAGGTATCAGTATAGTGAATGGAGACGGAGAAGTTACTGTATCATGGGGAGAAGTAACGAATGCAACGACATATAACGTTTACCGCTCTACAACGATTAATGGTCCATACATCTCAGTTACTCAAAACGTCAATGAAACGAACTATATTGATGTAGACATCACGAACAACACGACGTACTACTACGTAGTAACGGCAGTGAATGAGCAAGGAGAAAGTGAATATTCAGAAGAGATATCTGGAACACCGGGAGTGCTAGTTCCATCAGCACCAACAGATATAACGATCGTAAATGAGGAAGGACAAATTACTGTATCGTGGGGAGAAGTGACGAACGCAACGACATATAATGTTTACCGATCTACAACGATTAATGGTCCGTACATCTCAGTTGCTCAAAACGTCAATGAAACGAACTATATTGATGTAGACATCACGAACAACACGACGTACTACTACGTAGTAACGGCAGTGAATGAGCAAGGAGAAAGTGAATATTCAGAAGAGATATCTGGAACACCGGGAGTGCTAGTTCCATCAGTACCAACAGATATAACGATCGAAAATGAGGAAGGACAAGTTACCGTATCATGGGGAGAAGTAACGAACGCAACGACATATAACGTTTACCGCTCCACAACGATTAATGGTCCGTACATCTCAATCGCTCAAAATATTAACGAAACGAACTACATTGATAATGATGTAACGAATAATGTGAATTACTATTATGTGATTACAGCAGTCAATAATAGTGGAGAAAGTGAGTATTCTGAAGGGGTATCTGGAACACCGGGAGTGCTCGTTCCATCAGCACCAACAGATATAACGATCGTAAATGAGGAAGGACAAGTTACAGTATCATGGGGAGAAGTAACGAATGCCACGACATATAATGTTTACCGCTCCACAACGATCAATGGTCCGTACATCTCAGTTGCTCAAAACGTCAATGAAACAAACTATATCGATGTAGACATCACGAACAACACAACGTACTACTACGTAGTGACGGCAGTGAATGAGCATGGAGAAAGTGAATATTCAGAAGAGATATCTGAAACTCCAGAAGTTCAGGTTCCATCAGCACCAACAGATATAACGATCGTAAATGAGGAAGGACAAGTTACTGTATCGTGGGGAGAAGTAACGAACGCAACGACATATAACGTTTACCGCTC
>NZ_JAEUFG010000030.1:0-44426 GCF_018588585.1 Bacillus sp. SM2101 | reverse complement strand
GTTGCCCAAAATGTGACTGCAACAAACTATATTGATGTAGACATCACGAACAACACGACGTACTACTACGTAGTAACGGCAGTGAATGAGCATGGAGAAAGTGGATATTCAGAAGAGATATCTGAAACTCCAGAAGTTCAGGTTCCATCAGCACCAACAGATATAACAATCGTAAATGAGGAAGGACAAGTTACTGTATCGTGGGGAGAAGTAACGAACGCAACGACATATAACGTTTACCGCTCCACAACGATCAATGGTCCGTACATCTCAGTTGCTCAAAACGTCAATGAAACAAACTATATTGATGTAGACATCACGAACAACACAACGTACTACTACGTAGTAACGGCAGTAAATGAG
Source organism: Bacillus sp. SM2101 (assembly GCF_018588585.1). Lineage (NCBI taxonomy): Bacteria > Bacillati > Bacillota > Bacilli > Caryophanales > Bacillaceae > Bacillus > Bacillus sp. SM2101. The sequence continues at coordinate 44,063 of NZ_JAEUFG010000030.1, read as the reverse complement.
CATGGAGAAAGTGGATATTCAGAAGAGATATCTGGAACACCTGGAGTGCTAGTTCCATCAGCACCAGTAGGTATTAGTATATTGAATGGAGACGGGGAAGTTACTGTATCATGGGGAGAAGTGACGAACGCAACGACATATAACGTTTACCGCTCCACAACGGTCGATGGTCCATACATCTCAATTGCTCAAAACGTGACTGAAACAAACTATATTGATGTAGACATCACGAACAACACGACGTACTACTACGTAGTAACGGCAGTGAATGAGCATGGAGAGAGTGGATATTCTGAAGAGGTATCTGGAACACCTGGGGTGCTAATCCCATCAGCACCAGTAGGTATCAGTATATTGAATGGAGACGGGGAAGTTACTGTATCGTGGGGAGAAGTGACGAACGCAACGACATATAACGTTTACCGCTCCACAACGGTCGATGGTCCATACATCTCAGTTGCTCAAAACGTGACTGCAACAAACTATATCGATGTAGACATCACGAACAACACAACGTACTACTACGTAGTAACGGCAGTGAATGAGCAAGGAGAAAGTGGGTACTCTGAAGAGATATCTGGAACACCTGGAGTGCTAGTTCCATCAGCACCAACAGATATAACGATCGTAAATGAGGAAGGACAAGTTACCGTATCGTGGGGAGAAGTAACGAATGCAACGACATATAACGTTTACCGCTCCACAACGGTCGATGGCCCATACATCTCAGTTGCTCAAAATGTCAATGAAACAAGCTACATTGATATAGACATAGCAAACAACACAACGTACTATTATGTAGTAACGGCAGTGAATGAGCATGGAGAGAGTGAGTATTCAGAAGTTATTGTTGCTGACCCAGAGGCGACAATAGCAAACCTTGTTATTACTATGGAAGATGGCGCTATATTTAGTTACGATTTATCTATTAATCAAATAAATGATTTCGTAACGTGGTTTGAGAATAGAGCTAATGGTGAAGGACAGGATTACTATAAATTTGAATACGATAACAGAGTAGATTACATCGTATACGAATATATTATGTATTTTAGTATCACTTACTAAACCTGAATTTTATAAAAGTAAAATTTATAGTAATATTTATCTCTAGATAGAGTCGCTTAGGCGACTCTATTTTTTAACGATTTAGGATTGTATGTAAATGTAAACAAAATCCTTTACTAGTAGTAGCCTTCTATGCAAAAAAACTAGTGACAGCAAGTTACTCTGTTTATCCTTTTATCAGGCGCTTCAGATAACTACTCTGATTGTATTATAAATACCAAAGGTGTTTTGAAATGGTCATTTATAGTTTACCTAAACGGTTAAATATGATTAGTTATTATCAAAATAAGGAATAATTTATTAAATCTAATACAATTTATGTGATCCATTCACTTAGGACATTTTTTAAAGCATACAAACTATATAAATCTAAGTTAATATTCAGTTCAGTATGCAATTTTTGATAAGTTATTTTTTAAGTTGCTTTCTGTTAGTATATAAACCATGAGTCATTATTATAGGAGGAATTAATGATGTTACATACTCTTACAAAAAATATATATTATATGGATTTTAATCAAGAAACAGATCAGCCGATTTTATTACTTGTCGTAGGTAAAGAAAAAAGCCTTGTCATAGATGCTGGAAATTCACCAAAACATGCGGAAAAATTTTTAGAGGAAGTCCGGCAACTAAATGTTCCAAATCCAAGCTATTTAGCTATTACACATTGGCATTGGGATCATGTTTTTGGAATTGAGACAATGAATCTCCCTACAATCTCACACGAAATGACGAAAGAAAAGATTGAGGAAATGAGCCGATTTGAATGGGACGACAAATCAATTATAGAGCGTGTTCAAGCAGGGATAGAAAGTGAATTTTGTCAGGATTACCTATTAAGAGCGATGACAGAGGATGAAAGAAAACAATTAACAATACAGCTTCCAGATATGACGTTTTCAGGTGAATTAACTATTGACCTAGGTGGAGTGACTTGTATATTGGAACATGTAGGTGGAGACCATGCACCCGATTCTATCGTGATCCATGTACCTGAAGAGAGAGTGCTTGTTATCTCGGACTGCTTATGGGTTGATATTTATGAACGATCATTTAAATATTCAAAAGAAAATATATATCCCCTAATAGACAAAATATTAAGCTATGATGTCGATTACTATGTCTCATCACATATAAATCCTGAAACGAAACAGCAATTGGCCGACTATTATCTAAATGTAGTAAAAGCGATAGGGGATTTAGTGGAAAGTAACGACACAGAACAACAGGCAATCCAAAAATTCGTAAACCACTACAACAGAAAACCAAATGAAGATGAACTATTCTTACTAAAAGCATTTATCAAAGGAGTCTGACCCCCGCTGCTGTAGCGTTAAATGAGTGGGAGGTCAAATCCTTTAATTTTATTTTGGTAGTATGAAAACTCAATTTATGTATGATATATACAGTTGTATCTAAGTCTCAATGATAAAAAAGTGAGCATGGTCTTTTTCGCATTAATTGTTGCTTTTATTCTTACATATAAGCATGTCTAAACCTAGCGTTCGTTGCATCTTTTCTATTGTACAACGATGACTAACATAATAAATCACTTTTTTAGTACTAATTTGATAACAAAGGTTAAAAAGAACCCCATCACTTTTACACTTTAAAAGTGATGGGGGTTAGACCTGTTATACTAGGCCTAGACCTCTTACGACTTGTGCGATAATAAATGTTACACCCACAGCAATCAGTGTAGGAATGAGAAATGATAAAAATGTCCATTTTGCACTTTTAGTTTCTTTATATATATTTACTAATGTTGTTCCACAAGGATAATGGAGCAATGAGAACAGCATGACATTAAGGGCTGTTAACCAAGTCCATCCGTTATCGATGAAGATATTCTTTAAAGAATTTAAATCTTCTACCTCTAGCATAGCACCTGTAGATAAATATCCCATTAATAAAATTGGCAAGACAATTTCATTTGCTGGTAACCCTAAAATAAATGCCATTAAGATAAAGCCGTCAAGACCGAGCAGCTGTGCAAATGGATCTAAGAAATTGACTACATACATTAAGATGCTCGTATCCCCAATGTAAATGTTTGCAAAGACCCATGTGAGTACACCTGCTGGTGCAGCGATAATAATTGCTCGTTTCAACACAAATACAGATTTATCAAGCGTAGCTCTTACAATCGTATTCCAAAATTGTGGCTTACGATAAGGTGGCAGCTCTAACGTGTAGTGAGTTGGAACACCTTTTAAAGCCGTTTTAGATAACACCCACGATACTGATAATGTTACAACGATACCAAATAAGACGATGCCCATAACAGTTGCTGCTGTAACAAGTGTGGCAGTACCTCCAGTGTAGCTTGCAGCCATAAACAATGAAGCCATTAAAATAATTGTTGGCCAGCGTCCATTACAAGGTACAAAGTTATTTGTAAGAATGGCTAGCATTCTCTCCCGTGGAGATTCTATAATTCTAGTCGACATGATTGCCGCGGCGTTACATCCAAAGCCCATCGCCATCGTTAACGACTGTTTTCCATGTGCGCCTGCACGCTTGAATAACCGATCCATATTAAATGCTACACGAGGCAAATACCCATAGTTTTCTAGTAAAGCAAAGACAGGGAAGAAAATCGCCATTGGTGGTAGCATGACGCTTATGACCCAAGATGTCCCTCTATATAGTCCTAATACTAAGACCCCATGTAACCAATCTGGTGCATTTACCGCATTAAATGCAGCCGTAATGTAACCTTCGATGGTGCCAAAAAATGTGGCTAGCATAGAAGATGGGACGTTCGCGCCTGCGATTGTTAGATAAAATATGAGCCCTAAAATTGCTAGCATAATCGGGAAGCCCCAAATAGGAGAAGTGAGAATTTTATCTATCTTTTCAGATCTTTGAAATCTATCTTGCTGATCGAACGTCAAAACATCTGATGTAATGGCATTTGATGTTTCATAAATTTTAGAAACAATTTGATCTCTCGTTCTATCGTCAGAAGAGCTTACTGATCCTTGAGCAAATAATTGATCAATGGCATCCTGGTTGAACTGAATTTGACTCTGCAAGGTGTTGAACCTCCTTTTTTCCTGATAAATGAAGCTTAAGTTCTTCTATTAAGCTCGTATCTCCATCTAAAATACGCAGTGCAATCCATCTCAAAGGTAAGTGAGTGCCAAGCACATTTTGAATTTTTGGAATGAGGTTATTAATCTCCTCCTCCAATTCATCGTTATATTAAATTTGGTATGGTTTAGTTTCTATTTGTCCAAGGCACATTTTATTTATTTGATCTAACAGAGTATTAATTCCTGTTTTGTTTCTGGCAGAGATTTTTACTACAGGAACGCCAAGAGTTTTAGCTAGTTTTTCTTCATTAATATGAATTCCTTTTCTCTTAGCTTCATCAATTAAATTGACACAGACAATTACTCGGTCTGTCATCTCCATAATTTGTAGCGCTAAATTTAAATTTCTTTTTAGCGCAGTTGCGTCTATAACAACGACTGTAACATCTGGCTTTTCAAATAATATATAATTCCTTGCTACTTCTTCGTCGGATGAATTTGAGTATAATGAGTATGTTCCTGGTAAATCTATCACTTTAAATTGGTTTTCTTGATATTCAAAATCTCCTTCAGCTCGCAATACCGTTTTTCCTGGCCAGTTACCAGTTTGTTGACGTAAGCAAGTAAGAGTATTAAATAACGTGCTTTCTCCGGTATTGGGGTTCCCTGCGAGCGCAATCGTAAATGTACTCAATGTGATTCCTCTTCTATTTTTGTAGCATAAATTTTAGAGCTTTTTTCTTTTCTTAGTGTCACTGACCGCAAATGCAATTGGATCACGAAAGGGCTACGCTGTGTAGGACTTTTACGATCGCTCCAGGAACGAAGCCCAAGTCTAGTAATCTTCTTCTCATTGCTCCAGAGATATGTAACCTCTCAATTTTCACTGCATCTCCAGAAGTAAAATGGTATCATTCATTTGTTTTATTGGATGTCCTCATGAATATTCCCCCCTGGCCTAAATGTAGGGGTGAAACTTAATATGTTTCCCTCGATCAACTTTTAGTTACATCATATGTAGTAAGTGCCCAATTGCCAACTTTATATGATTAATTGCAAGAATTTTATTGACGATTATAAGAAAGCTATGGTAGTTTTAAATCAAATTATTGTCAATATGAACATATGTACATATAAATATTATAGAAAAGGTGTGATATTGAATGACTGACAAAAAAAATCACATTGATATAAAAACAGCTTATGAGGAATTAGATGAAGAAACGTTATTTATCGTTTCTCAAACGTTCAAAGCATTATCTGATCCTACAAGAATTCGAATTCTCCATTTGTTATCGGCTCAAGAATGCTCAGTAAATGAAATTGCTGATAAATTAGGCTTACTGCAATCAACTGTATCTCATCAGCTACGCTTTTTAAAAAATTTACGATTAGTGAAATACAGAAGGGCAGGCACAACTTTATTCTATTCTCAAGACGATGAACATGTAATGGATATTCTTGAACAAACTATAAACCATGCTCTACATCATTAGAATAGTAAAAAGGAGCTAGACAATGAAAGAGTACAAAATTGAAGGTTTGAGCTGCGCGAATTGTGCAGCTGATATGGAAAAGCAGATTAAAGGGCTAGATCATGGTGAATCAGCTGCCTTATTATACAACTCGTCTAAGCTAAAGGTTGATGAAAGCATCGACCTCAACAAAGTTAAAAAAATTCTTGCTAGTGATGGTGCAGCCCTTATAACGACTCAAGATCATGATCATTCACATGCCCATTCCCATAACACAAATAAAATAAAGGTATACTTAGGGATTTCTACGACATTATTTTTGTTAACTATTTTATTTGAATCATCAATACCAACTCTACTAGCTGTTTCGTTATATCTTGTGGCAATTGTCATCAGCGGATATCAAACATTTTTAAAAGGTGCTAAAAATTTGGCTCGTTTTAAATTCAATATTGATACGTTAATGACGATCGCTTTAATTGGAGCAATTTCAATCGGTGAATGGAAGGAAGCGACAATTGTTGCCATCTTGTTCGGTTTAAATGAATACCTTGAAGGTCTCGGTATGGAAAAGGCCAGAAAATCAATGGAGAAATTACTACAAGTTGCGCCAAAAGATGCAATATTAATTAAGAATGGTGTTGAACAAGTCGTTCCTATTTCAAATTTAACAGAAGGTGATATCGTTCTAGTGAAGTCTGGGGCAAAAATACCTTCTGATGGTGTAGTAATTGATGGGAAAAGCTCGGTAAATGAAGCAGCGATTACTGGTGAATCATTACCAGTAGAAAAAGAAGCAAGCACCAATGTGTTTGGTGGCAGCATTAATAATGAAGGTGTCCTTAAGGTGAAGATTTTAAAAGCATATGAGGATTCATCCTTGGCCCAAATCTTACACCTTGTGCAAGAAGCACAGGAAACGAAGACACCAACTGAGCAGTTTATTAACAAATTTGCTAAGTACTATACACCAATTATCATGATCATTTCTTTACTTGTTATGCTTGTACCCCCATTGTTATTCGGGGATGCTTGGGGACCATGGCTTTATCAAGGTTTAGCTGTATTAATCGTAGGCTGCCCTTGTGCTTTAATATTATCTTCACCAATTGCGATAGTATCTGGGATTACACGCAATGCACGGAACGGTATTCTCGTAAAAGGTGGTGTTTTCCTAGAGCAGTTGGGGAAAATTGAATCCATCGCATTTGATAAAACAGGTACGTTAACAAAAGGACAACCTCACGTAGAAACAATTATCGAGTATGATAACAATTTGTTAAACATTGCGGGAGCTGTTGAAAGTAAATCTTCACATCCATTAGCAAAGGCGATCATGAAAAAGGTAGCAGAAAAAGAAATAGCTTACGGTGAGGCAGATGATATAGAAACGGCAACTGGACGTGGTGTCATTGCGAAAATTAGTGACAAAACTTATTTTGTCGGTAATGAAAAAAGCATGCCTCACATACACTTTGATGAAAAAATACAGTTAGATATTGATCGCCTAAAGAGCGAAGGGCTCACACTAGTTATCGTCGCTGATCAACAGCATGTATTAGGAATCTTTGGTATATCTGACGAAATACGTGAGGAAAGTAAACATGTTATGAAAGAGCTTCACAAAAAGGGTATAAAACATACCATTATGCTTACAGGGGATCACGGAAAAACAGCAGAAAAGGTAGCAGGCATAGTAGGCGTAACAGATTTTTATGCAAACCTTCTTCCAGAGGAAAAAGTCGATAAAATAAGAAATATACATGACCATGGAAAAGTAGCGATGATTGGTGATGGTATAAATGATGCACCTGCTCTAGCGATCGCTGATCTAGGCATAGCGATGGGAAAAGGAACAGATAGTGCGATTGAAACGGCTGATATTGTTTTAATGCAAGACCATCTAGGTAAACTACCAAGCGCTGTATCCATTGCGAAAAAGGTGAATAGAACGATCAAACTCAATATCACTTTAGCACTAGGATTAAAAGTCATTGCGCTCTTATTAACAATCCCTGGCTGGCTTACTTTATGGATTGCCATTCTAGCAGACATGGGCGCCACAATCCTCGTGACACTCATCAGCTTAACAATTATGCTAGAAAAATAAGGGGTCTGACACCTGCTGCGTTTATGAGTTGGAGCAGTTAGGGTCAGACCCTATAGCTTTGTAAAACGCGTATTGATTTAGACTAAATTCAGTAATAAGTCAGTACTTTTGCGGAAATAAAAATAGATCCTATTGTAGAGATGAGACCATAATTATCCCCAACCTTCAACAAAGGAGTATTTATGTATAAGCAAGGTGTAGCTCAAAAAAGCTGTAATTGCCACTGTTTATCACTTTTCAATATATACTGTATATTTAATGAGAAAATGAAGCTTTTTCTTAGGTGTGAGTTACAATTTATTTATTCGATTTCCCTGTAATTACTAAGTTTTCTATAAAACGCCACATGACATATTACCATTCTTCTATAAAAAATATGCGCTTTACCACAAGTATAAACCACGTAGCTATCCATTTTCATGTTAATTTCATTTTCATTCATTTCAACCCTTTATCAATAAAAAATGTTGTTTCGTACTAACATATAAAGAAGTATAGATTTGTTAGATTCAAATAAAACCTCTTTTATTGTCTATTGTTAGTAAAAATAGTCAATAATCCTCCCAGTAATGAATAAACTGGGCAACAATTATTTATCAATTTAGGAAATATACATGTACACAACTAAAGTTTCGTAGCATCTTTTTTTCTGTAAAGTGATGGCTAACATATAAAGCCACTTCTTATGGGGCCAATTTGGTGATAATAGTAAAAAGGTTTACGAAAGATTCTTTCGAAAAGTGCCCTGTTATTTTCTTTCTTTTAAGTAATGGGGATTTGCTAAAAAAACGAATATAAGTTCGTATTTTTGTTTAATTAATGATAAAATATGGTACAATGTTAATACAACTATTACGGGATTGGAGGCTTTCATCAAAAATGGATCAGTTCGAGTTAGTCTCAGCTTTTAAACCGTCTGGTGACCAGCCACAGGCAATTACTGAAATTGTAGACGGTATTAAACAAAAGAAAAAGCATCAAACATTATTAGGGGCAACTGGTACGGGAAAAACGTTTACGATCTCTAATGTAATTAAGGAAGTTAATAAACCTACTTTAATTATTGCTCATAATAAAACGCTTGCAGGACAGCTATATAGTGAGTTTAAAGAGTTTTTTCCTAATAATGCTGTAGAATATTTTGTTAGTTATTATGACTATTATCAACCTGAAGCGTATGTTCCACAAACGGATACTTTTATTGAAAAGGATGCCAGTATAAACGATGAAATTGATAAGCTGCGTCACTCAGCAACTTCTTCATTGCTAGAACGGAAAGACGTTATTATTATTGCGAGCGTATCATGCATTTATGGTCTAGGTTCCCCAGAGGAATATAGCGAGCTCGTCGTATCATTACGTGTTGGAATGGAAATTGAGCGTGATCAATTGCTTAGAAAACTTGTCGATGTTCAATATGATAGAAATGATATTGACTTTAAGAGAGGAACGTTTCGCGTACGTGGAGACGTAGTTGAAATCTTTCCAGCATCACGAGACGAGCATTGTATGCGTATAGAGTTTTTTGGAGATGAAATTGATCGTATACGTGAAGTCGACGCTTTAACAGGAGAAATTATCGGTGAACGTGAACACGTGGCTATTTTTCCTGCATCACATTTCGTAACACGAGAAGAAAAAATGCAAATTGCCATGAAAAATATTGAACAAGAGCTTGAAGAGCGTTTGAAAGAGCTTCGTGACAATGACAAATTACTTGAAGCTCAAAGAATAGAGCAACGTACTAGATATGATCTGGAAATGATGAGAGAAATGGGATTTTGTTCTGGTATTGAAAATTATTCGCGTCATTTAACACTCCGTGAACCGGGATCTACACCATATACGCTGATCGATTATTTTCCAGATGATTTTCTAATTGTTATTGACGAATCACATGTGTCATTACCACAAATTCGAGGTATGTTTAACGGTGATAAAGCCCGAAAGCAGATGCTCGTAGATCATGGTTTTAGGTTACCATCAGCTTTAGATAACCGTCCGTTACGTTTTGAAGAGTTTGAGGAGCATGTGAAACAAATAGTCTATGTCTCAGCAACGCCTGGTCCTTATGAGTTAGAGCATTCCCCTGAAATGGTTCAACAGATCATTCGTCCAACAGGGCTTTTAGATCCATTAATTGATGTACGTCCAATTGAAGGACAAATCGATGACCTAATCGGGGAAATTCAAGTGCGTATAGCGAGAAAGGAACGCGTGCTAGTTACAACATTGACAAAGAAAATGTCAGAGGACCTAACAGATTACCTCAAAGAAATAGGCATAAAAGTTACATATCTCCACTCAGAGATTAAAACGCTTGAACGAATAGAGATTATACGTGATCTCCGACTCGGCAAATTTGATGTCCTCGTTGGTATCAATTTATTAAGGGAAGGTTTAGATATACCGGAAGTTTCTTTAGTTACTATTTTAGACGCGGATAAAGAAGGGTTCTTAAGATCGGAAAGGTCGTTAATCCAGACAATGGGAAGGGCTGCACGTAATGAAAATGGTAGAGTCATTATGTATGCTGATCGTGTGACCAACTCAATGGATGTTGCAATTAAAGAGACGAAGCGGCGCCGTGAAATACAAGAAGCTCATAATAAAAAGCATGGCATTACGCCAAAAACAATAAGAAAAGAAGTCCGAGATGTCATACAGGCAACTTATGCAGCGGAAAAGCAAGAAACTTACGAAACAGACAAGCCAAAAGTAACAATGACCAAAAAAGAACGAGAAAAGCTAATTGCAGATATGGAAAAAGAAATGAAAGATGCTGCAAAAGCACTCCACTTCGAACGTGCAGCTGAACTGCGTGACATCTTGATCGAGTTAAAAGCGGAAGGATGAAAATAAGAGCATGGTAAAGGATAAAATCATTGTCAAAGGAGCTAGAGCTCATAATCTAAAAGACATCGACGTCACAATACCTAGAGACCAGCTTGTTGTCTTAACTGGTCTTTCTGGTTCAGGTAAATCTTCGTTAGCATTTGATACGATTTATGCGGAAGGCCAACGGCGCTATGTTGAATCATTATCAGCATATGCACGCCAATTCTTAGGGCAAATGGACAAACCTGATGTCGATGCAATCGATGGGCTTTCTCCGGCCATATCGATAGACCAAAAAACAACAAGTCGTAACCCTCGATCAACAGTCGGTACAGTTACTGAAATATATGATTATTTAAGGCTATTATATGCTCGTGTAGGTCGTCCGGTATGTCCTAATCATCATATAGAAATTACATCTCAAACGATAGAGCAGATGGTTGATCGCATTTTGCAATACTCTGAGAGAACGAAAATGCAAGTTCTTGCTCCAATCGTTTCTGGGCGTAAAGGGACACATGCAAAAACTTTTGAGGAAATTAAAAAGCAAGGCTATGTTCGTGTTCGTGTTGATGGGGAAATGACCGAGCTTACAGAAGATATAACATTAGAAAAAAACAAAAAGCACTCAATTGAAGTCGTCATCGATCGGATTGTCATCAAGGATGGCATTGCTTCAAGGCTATCAGATTCACTAGAAACGGCTTTGAAGTTAGGTGAAGGTAAAGTAATCATTGACGTAATAGGCGAAGAGGAGCTGTTATTTAGTGAGCTTCACGCATGCCCGCATTGTGGATTTTCAATAGGGGAATTGGAGCCGAGAATGTTCTCATTCAACAGTCCATTTGGAGCGTGTCCAAGTTGTGATGGACTAGGTACCAAGCTTGAAGTAGATCTTAGCTTAGTCATTCCTAATTGGGATCTATCATTACTAGAACATGCTATTGCTCCTTGGGAACCACAAAGCTCTCAATACTACCCTCAATTATTAAAGGCTGTTTGTGATCATTACGGAATAGATATGAATGTCCCAGTAAAGGACATACCAAAGCATTTGTTTGAGAAAGTATTGTATGGTAGTGGGAATGACGAGATCTATTTCCGTTATGAGAATGACTTTGGGCAAGTGCGCGAAAATCATATTATTTTTGAAGGGGTCATACCTAATATTGAGCGGAGATATCGTGAAACGAGCTCGGATTATATTCGTGAGCAAATGGAAAAGTATATGGCACAGCAGTCTTGCCCAACATGTAAAAGCTATCGCTTAAAGAAAGAGAGTTTAGCTGTTTTAATTGATCAGAAGCATATTGGTGAAATTACTTCTTTTTCCATTACAGAAGCGTTGGATTTCTTTGAAAACCTTAAATTGACTGACAAAGAAATGACAATAGCTAATATGATTTTAAGAGAGATTAGTGAGCGCTTAGGCTTTTTAAACAACGTTGGACTAGATTATTTAACTTTACACCGGTCAGCTGGAACACTTTCTGGGGGAGAAGCCCAAAGAATTCGTTTAGCGACACAGATTGGTTCAAGGTTAACGGGTGTTTTATATATTCTAGATGAACCTTCGATTGGATTGCATCAACGTGATAACGACCGCCTTATTCAGACGTTAAAAAACATGAGGGATATCGGTAATACATTAATCGTCGTGGAACACGACGAGGATACTATGCTAGCAGCTGACCATTTAATTGATATTGGCCCAGGCGCAGGAATCCACGGTGGTCAGGTTGTTTCTGCAGGTACGCCTGAAGAAGTTATGAATGATCCAAAATCATTAACTGGTCAATACTTGTCGGGAATCAAGTTTATTCCTCTACCAACAGAACGTCGTAAGCCGGATGGCCGTTATATTGAAATCGTTGGTGCAAAGGAAAATAACTTAAAAAATGCGAAAGTCAAAATTCCTTTAGGTACATTTATATCTGTTACAGGTGTGTCTGGATCAGGGAAAAGTACACTGATTAACGAGGTTTTACATAAATCATTAGCCCAAAAGCTTCACAAGGCAAAATCAAGACCTGGTGAGCATAAAGAAATTAAAGGAATTGACCATTTGGACAAGGTTATTGACATTGATCAATCCCCAATCGGACGAACTCCACGTTCAAACCCAGCTACATATACTGGTGTGTTTGACGACATTAGGGATGTATTTGCCGCAACAAATGAAGCAAAGGTTAGAGGATATAAAAAAGGGCGTTTTAGCTTTAATGTTAAAGGTGGTCGCTGTGAAGCGTGCCGTGGTGACGGAATTATAAAAATTGAAATGCATTTTTTACCTGATGTTTATGTTCCTTGTGAGGTATGTCACGGGAAACGTTATAATCGTGAAACGTTAGAAGTAAGGTATAAGGATAAGAATATATCAGAGATATTAGAAATGACTGTAGAGGATTCACTCTCTTTCTTTGAAAATATTCCTAAAATAAGGCGAAAGCTTCAAACGATCTACGATGTTGGTTTAGGTTATATCACGCTTGGACAGCCTGCTACGACGTTATCAGGCGGTGAGGCTCAGCGGGTAAAATTAGCATCGGAACTACACCGACGCTCAACGGGAAGGTCTCTTTATATTTTAGATGAGCCAACGACTGGTTTACATGTAGATGATATTTCAAGGTTATTAAAGGTACTTCAAAGACTTGTAGAAAATGGAGATACAGTTTTAGTTATTGAACATAACCTAGATATTATTAAAGCAGCTGATTATTTAATTGATCTTGGCCCTGAAGGTGGAGATAAAGGTGGGAAAATTATTGCAACAGGGACACCTGAACAGGTAGTTAAGCAAGACGCTTCTTATACTGGGAGATATTTAAAGCCTATTTTAGAACGAGATCGAAAGCGTATGGAAGAAATGATAAAAGAAAAAGAGGAGCTTGTCCTGAAAAAATAAGGCTGTTCGTAAACTTAAAGACTTAATTATATTGGCAAGATGTGTTTATGTGCGATTAGCATCGTTTTATTAGCTTAAATAAAGAATTATATTTAAGACACTGGGATAAATCCCAGTGTCTTTTGCTCGTTAAGTATTAAGCTCCTAAAAATAGAACTAGGAATATGCCTAACGGGATGAGAAAGCGAACGCTAACATACCAAAATCGAAATAAATAGCTCCCAATCTGTGATGAAACATTAAAACTTTTTTCTAGTATTGGACGAGATACTTGGTAACCGACAAATAACGAAATAAGTAATGATCCCACAGGTAGAGATATGTTGCTAACAAAGTAATCTGCTAAATCAAATATTGTTTTATTAAATACTTTGATATCTTTCAACATTCCAAATGATAATGCTGACGGGATACCTACAATGAAAATAATGATCCCACCAATCCAAGTAGCGACTTTTCTTTTTTCTTGTTGTTCTTTAATCAGCGCAGCTACGATGATTTCTAAAATTGAAAAGGAGGAAGTTAACGTTGCAAATAATAGCAGTAATAAGAATGTTGTTAGGAATAATCCCCCAAATGCTATCTCATTAAATACAGCAGGTATAACGACAAATATTAGTCCTGGACCAGTATCTGGCTCGAAACCAAGAGAAAAAACAGCTGGAAATATAGCTAGTCCTGCTAATAAAGATATGACAATATTCAATGTTACAATCCATGACGCTGATTTAACAATATTTTCTTCTTTAGGTAAGTATGAACTATATGTAACCATGATGGAAATTCCAAGGCTTAATGAAAAAAGTGATTGCCCTAGTGCTAGAAAAACGGTCTCTTTTGTAACTTCACCTACATTTGGCTGTAAGAAGAATTTTACCCCCTCTATCGCACCATCAAGTGTTAATGAACGGATAACTAAGATGATAAAAAGAAGAAATAGAGCCGGCATCATAACACGGCTAGCTCGTTCGATTCCTTTTTGTATCCCACCTTGCACAACAAGTATAGTTAAGAGAATAAATGAAAATTGTGCAATCGTTGCTTCTAGTGGACTTGCAATGATTGAATCAAATAGTTGTCCATAAGATTCAGTTGGAAGGTTGCTCAGTTTCCCCGATGCACTTCTAATCAAATATAAAATGATCCAGCCACCCACAACACTATAAAAAGATAATAATATAAAACTTGCAATGACACCTAAATAACCAATTCCGTACCATAGGGATCGAGGGGCTAATTGTCTAAAAGCGGAGATGGCATTTTTACCTGTTGCTTTGCCAATGACAAACTCAGCCAACAACATAGGCATGCCGATAAGAAGTGTAAAAAGTAAAAATAGGAGAAAGAAAATCCCGCCCCCATTTGTGCCGGCCATATATGGAAACTTCCAAACAGCTCCTAGCCCGATTGCTGAGCCTGCAGCTGCTAAAATAAAACCTAGCTTTGAATTCCATTGTTCATTCTTCATGATGTATAAATCACCTTTCTTTGCGATATGCTAAAAGCTCTTTTTGTATGGTTCATTGTTGTTAACAAAATAACAACGATATATTATACCCTTTTGTCAGACGTTTATAGTAGAAAAGATTCGTGTTTACTACTATCAGTACGAAAATAGCCAAGCTAAAAAAGTTAATGAATACATTAACATGAAACACAATCGAATTCAAATTAGCCATGAAAAGTGAACGAGTATTAGTAAGCGTAAAATGTGATGAGTACTCCACCCCATATATAAAGGTCTTATTTTTCAACGCTCTTTTCATTGTTATTATTACTTGACTTTTTATTCTAATATTGGATATGCCACGAACTTAAGTGGTATCCCGTTAAATTCCTTCGTAAGAAAGACAACAACGAAGGTGAATCTCTATAACAAAAAGGTCTGCACCCTTGCTGTGCTATGCAGCGTGGGTGCAGACCTTGAATATAGGTTGTTAGGAAACCCATTGTAGGAACTAAGCATGGATATGATTAGTAAGGTCCCAAGAAATAATTGTTCTTACATTTTAAATTGACTAGACTTTTCACTTAGTTCATTAGCCAATGTCACTTGCTCATTCGTGTAATCTGCTATTTCCTTCATCGAATCGACTTGTTTTTCAAAACTGCTGGAAATCTCTTGCATAACAGCGCTTGTTTGCAAACTTGTTGCACTTGTTTCGCTTACGTTATTTTGGATCATAGTCGCCTTTTCTTGAACGTCTATAAGGTTATTATTTATTAGTGCTAGTTCCTCTAGCATAGCATTAAAACGAATACTAACGTCTTCAAAGCTATTCATGACGATTGTTGTGTTTTTACCATTTTCTTCATTTTTATTATTTGCAAATTGTAATAATTGTTGGAAATTAGCCATTTTATCAACATTCACTTTCACAACTTCTAAAATTTCTTTAGAAACTTCTGATGTTTGTGTTGATAAGTTTCTTACCTCTTCTGCCACTACATTAAAGCTTTTACCATCTGCCCCTGCTCTATTAGCTTCAATTGATGCATTTAAGGACACAATTTTAATGCTGGAAGCAATATTTACAATTTGTTTAGATAACTCATCTATATTTTCGAAACTGGACAATAACTCTGTAAATGAAACTAATAATGTGTTGTTCGTTTCTTCTACGTCTTTAGAATTATTTGAGACATTAGCTAAACTCTTAGAAAAAGAGTTAATCTCATCATCTGTTTTAGTTACATTCTTCTTAAACATGTCCAACGATTCAACCGTTACATGGAGTTTATCTGTTAATTCAGTTACGTGTAGTAAAGAATCCTCAGCTGCACTGGCTTGTTGATCTACCCCTCTAGTTATTTCCTCTACTGCCCCTGCAGTATTTTCAATATTGGTATTACTACTTGTCATATTAGTCTTTGTCTTTACAGAAAGGTTCTGTAATTTCTCAACAAATTCTTTTATATCCAAAAAGGTTGTTTTCAATACTTCTACTAAACCATCAATATTATCAGCTAGTTTGCCTAATTCATTCTTTTTATTTGAGCCTGTACTAATTCTAAAATCACCAGATGATAAGCCTTTGTATTTATTAATAACCTTTACAATATCCTTAGAAGTGCTTATATAAACCCAGCTAGCAAAAGAAATGATAAGTATTACTAATGTAATAGAGAATATGATGACTGTGAAAATGATGTTCTCAGCAAGCTTTTCTAACTCTGTTTCAGTTTGTAAAAGGTATTGGAAGGAGGCTCTGTCATGAGTTGAAAATGCTTGCATTAATGTAAGGTAACTATTTTTTTCTAAATCATAGTCTATTAAAAAGGTTTCTAATTCAAAATTAAGCATTTGCTCTCTTATAGATTTTAAACTGGATTCAAATTGACTGTAATTTTTTATTATGCTATCTAGGTGTTGTGAATCTTCCGTGCTGTAATAATCTAATAACGGGTTTTCCGTGAATTGGTTTAATAAACTATCAATCAGTTCCATCGATTTATCTAAATCTGTAACCATTGATTCATCATACGATTTAGAAAAATCGACAACGATCCCATGGGCTTCATCAATTTTGCCAAGTATGAAATGTAAATCCTCAATAACGGCTAAACGATTATTGTATTTCTCTTCAATGTGACCTTTATAGCTGTTCATACTTACAATGGGGCTGATGGCTAGTGTGATAACAGTAATTGTGACAAAAACCATGAGTAAAATGAGCTTCATTCTTATTGTCATATCAAAGATTTTAGTAAAAAAAGAACGCATAAATAAATTCTCCTCCTATAAATTATTGTGAGCCAACTAAATCAAGCATCATTCTCATGTACGTGAGTAATTTATTGTTCGTTATAATTGAATGCGTTTCCAATTAGGTGTATCGAAAAAATTCTTTGTCTTGCTAATTTGCGTACAGAAAAAAATTCGTAAAATATGTGAGATAGTGCATGCTGTTTAGTTCCTTAGTACTAATTAATAGAAAACATGTAAAAAATATCCGGATTTTGTCATATAATATTTATCCATACCGAAACAATTCGGCATAATTTGATAAAATCCCTCTATTCACGAAATTTTTATCTTATTTATTTTACCATTTTGTAAAACACATAAGGAAAAAATATTTTATTTTTAATTGCTTTTCACTAAATTGACAAGATGTCCCATTGGTTGTGTTGTAATCAAACTTTTTTCCTATAAAAATAAGGACAACAAATAGAAAATTTAATATTTAACCATCATTTATTAATTTTTAAATAGTTTTAGGAAAATTCATGAAACTTCTTCTGGCTCATATTCGTATAATAGGCTAAAGGAGATGATGTCATTGTGGATATAAATAAATTATTGTCTTCATTAAGTTATTTCAGCGTGTTTTTTGCACCATTTTTATTTCCGATTGTTGCATATTTTGTAACTGAAAGTAATGAAGTTAAATCACATGCGAAGAGTGCTTTTGTTTCACACCTATTACCGTTTGTATCTATCATACTTGCTATCATTATTGCATTTATAGATATATTTTCTGGAGGTGTAGCTTTTACAACAGTATTTTGGCCAATAGTCATCATTATCATTGTAAATGTAGGAGTAGTTATTTGGAATATTATTAGAGGCATCCAAGTACTGATTCAATAAACTGTAAGTAAAATAGAGTGAATGGAGTATTGTTATAGGTCCAATCTCTACTGAAAAACTAGCTTAATAAAAAACTTTAATTAAAAAAATCGAAGAGAAAAGTGAGGGTGTTTTAAATGGTTGAAGATCGTAAACGGATATTGAAAATGGTTGAAGAAGGTAAATTATCACCTGATGAAGCGTTAACACTTTTAGAAGCACTAGATGATCAGAAGGAAAAGGGAAAAGCGGAGCAAGAAGTAATTACGGACTTATCGACAGATATTGACTATGAAAATGCTCAACAACGTCCGTACAGTCATGAAACAAAGCAAGCTTCAACGAAAGAAAAACTCATTGATTTCATGAATACAGCAGTAAAGAAGGTGAAGAATTTAGATTTAGACTTTAATTTTGGACCTTCGGTTGACGTGCATCATATCTTTCAAAATTCAAACGTATTCATTGATAAGGTTGATTTAGATGTGTATAACGGGAGTGTTGAGCTAATACCGTGGAATGAAAATGATGTTCGAATTGAATGTGAGGCGAAAGTATACAAAGTCGAAAATAATGAAGAAGCAAGAAGAGTATTTTTACAAGACGTGTTATTTTCCACTGATAATAGTCTAATGCGTTTTGCTGTTCAGAAAAAACAAATGAAGGTTCATACAAAAATTTATATTCCTGAGAAAGATTATAGCCAGATCAGAATTCGAGTATTCAATGGGCCAGTTATTAGTACAGGGTTTAAGGTGAAAGACTATAAAGCAAAGACATCTAACGGTTCAGTGACATTAGAACGCATGCATGTCGATGAGATGGAAATTGAGACCACGAATGGAGCTGTTGACGTGTTCGATAGCTATAGTCGGAACTGTGAGGCTGAAGTAGTTAATGGTGGTATTAATGTTAGAGGTAGCTTTGAAAGAGTAGACCTACAAAGTGTTACTGGCAGTATCAAATGTAAGATAAACAATGAAAAAGCGCATACCGTTTTTGCTAAGACGACAACGGGTAGTATAGATATTACTGTCCCAGACGGATTGACAATGGAAGGTGATTTGAAGTCAAGTGTAGGTAAAGTAAAATGTTATGTGCCTAATATTAATATTATTGAGGAAAAAGACGAAATTGTGCAAAAAATATTAAGGTTTACGGTAAATGATAAGGCAACTGAACCGCTTCATTTATTTGCTGATTCAAAAAGTGGCTCAGTACACGTTACTACACATAGTAACGATTAACGAGGATTACTTTTCTACACTCCGTTTTACAAAGGGGATTACCTTTGTGAAGTGGAGTTTTTATCGTTTACCGATCACTTCAATTAAGGGTCTGATAGATATTAATTCGAAGCACCTTCAGCCACTCTCCTTCATACGAAAAAAGTCAATAAGTGCTTTTATGGATGGAGACTCAAGACTTGTAAGGTTTGCTAAGTTCTTTAGGTTGTCTAGCTCCAGCGCCCATCACGTTGAGTCGCTTCACCGTTTCAAAAAGTGCCTTCAAATGAAAGGGATCCATTACTGTTTACGGGTTTCATGGCGCTTAGGCATTTCTTCTTTGTCTAGCTTCGTCTCCTATTTCTTCGAGATCACTTCATCATTTCATTCGAAGTCAAAAACGCTTTAAAATGAAATGCTTCTAGTGCCAGTCGGGACAAATCTATAGGCTAAGGTATTTCTTCTTTGTTAGTAAGGAAAAAAACTGATAAAATAAAGAAAGTGTTTGTGAGTGTTCAAAAAGGAGGATTTCTATGCCTAAGGTTAGAACGATAGACATTATAGATAAGTTTCAGTTAGAGTTGATAAGTGGAGAAGATGGGGTAAATAGACCGATTATTACGAGTGATTTATCTAGACCTGGGATTGAAATGGCGGGATATTTTACTTATTATCCAGCAGAACGAATACAGCTATTAGGTAAAACAGAGCTTTCATTTTATGATAAGTTAACAAAATCGGAAAAACAGCTTCGTATGAATAAATTATGTACTGATATTACACCTGGGATTATTATTTCAAGAGATTTGGACATTCCTGAAGAGTTAATTGAAGCTTCTGAGCGTGAGGTAGTACCTGTTATGCGTTCATCAATGAAGACAACACGCTTAACGAGCCGTTTAACAAACTATTTAGAAAGTAAGCTTGCACCTACAACTGCGGTTCATGGTGTGTTAGTAGACATATACGGTATAGGTGTATTAATTACAGGAAAAAGCGGTGTTGGAAAAAGTGAAACTGCTCTTGAATTAGTGAAGAGAGGGCATAGACTAGTTGCTGATGATTTAGTTGAGATTCGTGAAGAAGACCAAAACACCTTAATAGGAAACGCACCAGATCTGTTGGAACACTTACTAGAAATTCGTGGCTTAGGAATTATAAATGTCATGACATTGTTTGGTGCAGGAGCAGTTCGGAATTTTAAAAGAATTTCTTTAGTGATCACGTTAGAGCTTTGGGATCAAGCTAAACAATATGACCGTGTTGGTCTTGATGAAGATAAAATGAAAATTATTAATTCAGAAATAACACATTTAACAGTTCCTGTTCGTCCAGGAAGAAATTTAGCAGTCATTATTGAAGTAGCAGCTATGAATTTTCGATTAAAGAGGATGGGTATGGATGCTGCAGAACAATTTTCAAATAGATTAGCTGATGTCATTGAAGATAGTGAAGAGCTATAAGGTATACATATTTAATGTAGAAATAAATATTAGGAGTTGAGAGGATGGAAGAGCAAATACAGCCGTTAGATCGTGTTTTTCTTGAACTTGGTCCATTGTCGATTCAATGGTATGGAGCGATCATCGGTATCGGTGTCATTTTAGGTTTATATTTAGCTGTCAAGGAATCTGAAAAGAGAGGTCTTCATAAAGACACGTTTGTAGACTTAGTATTATTTGCAGTACCAATTGCTATTATTTCAGCAAGACTTTATTATGTTATTTTTAAGTGGGATTATTATTCAGAAAATCTTTTAGAAATTGTTATGATTAATCAAGGTGGCTTAGCCATTCACGGTGGTTTAATTGGGGCAGTATTAACGGCTATCGTCTTTGCGAGGAAAAAAGGTATTTCTTTTTGGAAGCTTGCAGATATCGCTGCACCAAGTATCATTTTAGGACAAGCTATCGGTAGATGGGGGAACTTTGTTAATCAAGAAGCACACGGTGGTGTTGTGACAAGGGAATTTCTGGAGAACCTACAGTTACCAGACTTTATTATAAATCAGATGTATATTAACGGGGCGTATTATCACCCAACTTTCTTATATGAGTCAATTTGGAGCCTCACTGGATTTATAATATTACTACTGCTAAGAAAAGTTAATTTAAAACGTGGTGAGCTATTCTTAACGTATGTCATTTGGTATTCATTTGGCCGCTTTTTCATTGAAGGAATGCGAACAGACAGCTTAATGCTAACTGAAAGCTTACGTGTTGCGCAGTTTATCTCGTTGTTATTAATTGGTCTTGCAATTGCTATGATTATAGTCCGAAGAGTAAAAGGGTATGCAGATAAAAGGTATAAAGATTCATAGAAGCTAAACAGTATAATAAGTGACGTTCAAAGTGAACAAATGTAAAGCAATTGGGTATTTACCAATTGCTTTACATTTTGTTATTATTCTAATTAAAAAGCTAGGAGTGGGAATTTGGTTGGGTCAGTTAAAAAGGGGTTTATTGTAGGGTTACAGACAACATGGACATTAGGGAAAATCATTTTTCCAGTTACATTAATAGTGACGATTTTACAATACACTGTTATTCTACAATGGATTATGAAAGGCATATCACCTTTGATGGGCTTGTTTGGACTATCAGGAGATGCAGCAATCCCGTTGGTTCTAGGGAATTTTCTCAATCTGTATGCTGCTATCGGTGCGATTTTAACACTTGATTTGACTGTAAAAGAAGTATTTATTTTAGCTGTGATGTTATCGTTTTCTCATAACTTGATAATAGAGTCAAGCGTTGCTGCAAGAGTAGGGGTAAAGCTCTGGATAATGATGGTTACTCGTATAGGATTAGCAGTTATATCAGCTTTCATGATTAATATTCTGTGGGCAGGCGGAAATGAGTTAGCTCAATATGGATTGATATCCAAGGAAGAAGAAGTTGTTACAGGCTGGGGAAGTATCATCATGGCTGGGGTAGAGAAGGGCTTAATAGGTATTTTACAACTTGCACTTATCGTTATTCCACTTATGATCGGTATACAAATATTAAAAGATCTAAAGTGGTTAGAGACGTTCTCCAAGTGGATGTCACCCTTGACGAAATTATTAGGTATGAAGGAGAATACGTCAACAACCTTAGCAGCTGGACTTTTATTTGGACTTGCATATGGATCTGGTGTGATGATTCAAGCAGTGAAGGAAGACGGTGTGTCTAAAAAAGATACTGTACTTGCATTTATATTTCTCGTTTCATGCCATGCTGTTATTGAAGATACACTCGTATTTATACCTTTAGGAATTCCAATTTTACCATTGTTATTAATACGTGTTTTCGTTGCAATACTATTAACGATGATTGTCGCTTTTATATGGAAAAAAGCAGAGTTGCATAACAGAAAGGAAGCTAACTATGACCATTAAGACGATACTGTTTGATTTAGACGGAACATTGATTGACACGAATGAATTAATTATCCAATCGTTTATGCATACATTAGAACAGTACTACCCTAATGATTACTCAAGAGAAGATGTGCTCGAATTCATTGGCCCACCGTTGTACGAATCATTACACTCAGTAGATAAAGATCGTGTTGAGGATATGGTAAAAACCTATCGCGAGTTTAATTTAGCAAATCATGATTTACTCGTAAAGGAATATGATAGTGTGTTTGATACCGTTAAAGCACTACACGAGCAAAAATTCAAGTTAGGAATTGTGACAACAAAAATGAGGTTAACGACAACAATGGGGCTAAAGCTCACAAACCTAGATCAGTTCTTTGATGTTGTCATTACTTTAGATGATGTTGAACGTGCAAAACCAGATCCTGAGCCAATTCATAAAGCATTACAGCAACTGAATGCTCTTCCACATGAAGCGATTATGGTCGGTGATAATCATCATGACATGTTGGCAGGGCAAAATGCTGGAACAAAAACTGCCGCCGTAGGGTGGGCGATTAAAGGTAGAGAACATTTAACACAATACAGCCCAGATTATGTTTTAGATAAAATGAGTGATTTACTCTCCATTGTAAAGGCTGAGAATCAGTGAGAAAAACAACAAGATATCCTGTAAATGGAGCCAATTCATTATGGCATGTATATAAAACAGTACCCTTTTGGAAAGTAGTAAAAAACTTTATCGTTATCCAAACAGCCCGCTATACGCCATTTTTAGGGATGAAAAACTGGTTATATCGTACATTTTTAAGAATGAAAGTTGGCGAACAAACATCTTTTGCATTAATGGTAATGCTAGATGTCATGTTTCCAGAAAAAATTACTGTAGGACGAAATACTGTGATCGGCTACAATACGACTATATTAGCACATGAATACTTAATTGAAGAGTACCGTCTTGGCGATGTTATAATTGGAGATGAGGTGCTAATTGGGGCTAACTCCACTATTTTACCTGGTGTAGTAATTGGTGATCGTGCGATAGTGTCTGCAGGGACGCTTGTACATAAAGACGTACCTGCTGGAGCATTTGTAGGCGGGAATCCCATGCAGATTATTTACACGAAAGAAGAGATGGAAAAACGTATTGAAAATGGTGTTAACGATAAAATCATGAGTTAATGCTTACATAGCAAAGAACCTGTTTCAACAAACAGGTTCTTATTTATGATATAGGCTTTTCTCGAGTTGGTAGCTACTTTTGGTGCTAGTAATAAATATTGCCTATTTAAAGTTTAATCTTTAAGTTAGTAAAAATGGTGCGTTAACCTAGTCCCTTCAGATCACTTCATCCTAAAGTAAATTGTACCTTCAGTGCTTCACGGGACTTCGAACAAGCCTTTCAATTTTTACAGCTTTTTAGCTACTTGGGGAAAATGCCCTCTCATGCTTGATGAGACTACCCAGTCGTCTCCACTTTATTGTTTTCATGCTTGTTTTCAGAGAAAAACCACTTCATCATAGGTGGTGTAACGATTGTTGTAATTAGGACTACAACTACAATTACTGCAAATAATTCTTGGCTTAGCAATGCGGCTTCTAGTCCTATCGCTGCAATAATTAATGCTACTTCACCTCTTGATACCATACCAGATCCGATACCCATAGAACTTCTCCAATTGAACCCAGCGGCTTTTGCACCAACTGCTGAACCAAGCAGTTTTGTAAGGATAGCTACGATACTAAGAATGACGATTAGTCCAATGTTATCACCAATGCCGAATAATTCTACAGTAACACCAATTGATGTGAAAAATACAGGTACAAAAATCGAGTAGCTGATTGTTTCTACTTTTTCGAACACTTCATGTTTATGATTAGTTAAACTGATCGCAACACCAGCGATGTAGGCACCAATAATTGCTGCAACACCTGCATACTCAGCGATAAACGCATAGGTAAAACAAATGATTAAGGCTGCAGAAATGACTGACTCAGTTACTTTTAATGGTGCAAACTTATTTAATACCCAAGGGACTACTTTCCAAGCTAAACCTATAGCTACGGCGAAGAAGATAACTTTCTTTATAATTACTTCCCCTAAATGAACATCCCCACCTGCTAAGCTCATTAAAAAGGCCAATGATACGATAACGAGAATATCATCAATGACAGCTGCTCCTAATATCGTTGCACCTTCTTTTGATTTAAGCTTATTCATTTCTTTCAATGCTTGGACTGAAATACTTACGCTTGTAGCAGAAAGTAATAATCCAAGAAATATAGCTTCAAATGTAGGTAAACCAATAATTACTCCTGATAAATATCCGATTGATAAAGGTACGATGATTCCAAGTACACCTACGTAAGTTGAAGCTTTTCCAGTGCGTTTAAATTCATCAACATCGGTTTCTAAACCCGCAATAAACATTAACAAAATGACACCGATTTGACTAATTTCACTCAAGATTTCTGTATCGTTAACGATTCCTAAAACGGTAGGGCCTAATACAATCCCTATTAATAACTTACCTAGAACAGATGGCTGGCCTAGCCTGACACTAATATCCCCTGCTATTTTTGAAGCAAATAAAATAGCTGCTAATTCAATAATAAGCACTGGTTATCTCCCCCTCTTTGTATACGTAATAATCAACTATAGTGCTCGTAGAATTCTTTTTCCCTAGTAAAAGACCTTTAAAAAGTAATAATTCCTCAGTAAACATCCGTGTTTAGTGGTGTTTTTGTCAATATTACTCCAATGTTTAATACGACTCACTTCTTAAAAAGATTCAAGAATTCATGATTTCTTTCGTAATATTCAACTTGTGTAATAGTAGGCTATATTAGTATCTCTCCTTTCCATCATTTTTTATCTAGAATGAATGAAGTAACTTTTGGTACTCTATTCATTATTTTTCTCACAAAAAAACCCTTACCAATGATGGTAAAGGTTTTTTACATAAAAAGGCCTTTACCAAATGATAAAGGTCTCGCTAACAACGTATGTTGCCAACAAAGCCGAGAGTATGATACTCCGTAATGACGACTTTGCTGTAAAAGCTACTCCCCTTTAGGAGAAAATTTAATTATATAAATGATCATAAAATAAACATTATAATTTTGTCAATGAATTAGGCTCAGTTGGTAAAAATTGTTGCTGTAGCTTCTAAACTATAAGCTGAGATTTGTTTTATCGAGGAAAAGGTGCCATCAGTTTTAGTTGTCTACGTGTTTGTTTTTTATTACGAGAAACAAATATTTAGGTAAACAGCCATTTATTAATATGGCTTTTTACCCATTATTTGTATATTTAATGCTGTATCTATGCAATATGGTATTTTTTAACTTATCGCAGACACCTTTTAGAATACAGCTACCTGTAGGTCACTACAGTATAAGCAGAAGAAGATTAAATTAATAAGCTCTATATAATATTATTTCAAAATAATAAAACCTCATTGTGAACAAATTAAATCATGAGCAATATATAACAATTTGTATCTTGACGGATGATAAAAGCCAAGTTACAATACTAAAAACTTTAATTTATTAGCAAATTAGCGAACTAAAGTGTTTTGGTTCAATTTTGGAATAAATTTCTATGTAGCTAGCGCATAATTGACATGGCCTCCGTTGCTTGTAAGGGATGCATAAGGCGCTGAAGCTTCACAAATTATTAACTAAAGGGCGGATTGAAATGCAGAAGCTTTTTATGTTTGAAAAGCCATTAGGTATGAGAGACACATTACCTTCTTTGTATGAAACTAAAAAAGAACTTAGGAGTGAGTTACTAAGGGGGATTGAGCAATGGGGTTATCAGCTAATTGAGACGCCAACGCTAGAGTATTATGATACCGTAGGGTCATCATCAGCGATTGCGGATAGGCAGCTGTTTAAACTCTTGGACCAGCAAGGTCATACGTTAGTTTTACGGCCGGATATGACAGCCCCTATTGCTAGGGTAGCTGCATCAAAATTATTAGCAAATAAGAACCCGTTACGTCTTGCCTATTCAGCAAACGTTTATCGCGCTCAACAACGCGAGGGGGGACGTCCAGCAGAGTTTGAACAGGTTGGAATTGAGTGTATAGGTGATCAGACACTAAGTGCAGACGCCGAAGTGATTGCTCTGCTAGTATCCTTATTACAAAATATTGGGTTAGAGACATTTGCAGTTACTGTTGGTCACATCGGATTTGTTAATGAATTATTTTTAGAAACGGTCGGTAATGAAGAACGTGCTAACACGTTGCGACGCTTCTTATATGAAAAAAACTTTGTCGGATATAAAGAACATGTGAAAGGTTTGTCTCTATCATCTATTGATAAACAACGTTTATTACAATTATTACATTTACGTGGTGACGAAAATATCATAGAGGATGCTATGCAGCTTGTTGACGGGGAGAGAGGTAAACAATTGCTTCTGGAATTGCAACTAGTATGTGAGCACCTACGATCGTTTGGTGTTTCCCAATTTATAAAATTAGATCTTACATTATTGAGCCATATGAGCTATTATACAGGTCTTTTATTTGAAGTATATGCAGAAAAAGTAGGTTTCTTACTTGGAAACGGTGGGCGCTATGATAATCTACTATCCAAATTTCATGTTGATGCACCAGCAACAGGGTTTGGAATACGAATAGATCGTCTATTAGAAGCGCTTGGATATTGTGGTCAAGAACCTCTTATTCATAGCGTCATTTACAGCTCTGATAACTTAAAACGAGCAATCGAGTTTGCAGACGAACGTAGAAAGAATGGTGAGCGTGTCATACTCCAAGATATATCTGGCCTTACGAACGTCGATGCTTATACAAAATCTTTTGCACAGGTTTCTTTTTTTATAGGAGAACAAAGCTGAAATTAATATATTGTATCTCATCACAGAAGGGAGATGAATAGGCTTGCTTACTATTGCTATGCCAAAGGGGCGCATTTTTACGGAAGCAGTTGAATTACTGAGAAAGGCTGGCTATCGGTTGCCTAATAAATTTGAAGCTTCACGTAAGTTGATTATAGATGTAGAGGAAGAACAAATTCAATTTATCCTTGCTAAGCCGATGGATGTGACAACGTATGTTGAATACGGTGTAGCTGATCTCGGTATCGCAGGCAAGGATGTCATGCTCGAAGAAGAGAGAGATGTATATGAGCTACTTGATCTTTATATTAGTCATTGTTACTTAGCAGTTGCTGGATTGCCCGGTGTAAAAACAACATATGTCTCACCCAAAGTAGCGACAAAATATCCAAATATTGCATCTACGTATTTTAGAGAGCAGGGAGAGCAAGTTGAAATTATAAAACTGAATGGTTCTATAGAATTAGCACCACTCATCGGCTTAGCTGATCGCATCGTTGATATCGTTTCAACAGGTCAGACTTTGCGGGAAAATGGACTTGTTGAAATGGAGCATATAGGACATGTAACTTCGAGACTAATTGTAAATCCAGTAAGCTATCGAATGAAGGAACAACAAATTGATGAGCTTGTTGAACGTCTTGCATCAATTATTGAGCAACTCGATTTTGCGATGGATGGTGAAAAAATGCTATGAACATAAAACGGGTATCAAAGGACATGACGTTGAAGCGAACAATTGATAGTGGAACAGAACAGCAGAGACAGTCAGTATTATCAATTATTGAGCAAGTTAAAGCAGATGGAGATGTAGCTCTTAGAGATTTAACAACGAAGTATGATGGTGTTCAGCTATCCTCTTTTCGTGTGACTGATGAAGAAATCTCAACTGCTTATGAAAAAGTAGATCAAACACTCATACAAGTAATGAGAGAGGCAGCAGAAAATATCCGAGATTATCACCAACGTCAAGTACGACAAACATGGATATCGATGAAAGAGGACGGATCATTATTAGGGCAAAAGATTACGCCGCTTGATGCTGTAGGGGTATATGTTCCTGGGGGAACGGCGGCTTACCCGTCTTCTGTCTTAATGAATGTCATACCCGCACAGGTTGCAGGCGTTGAACGCATTGTTATTGTTTCACCTCCTCAACATGATGGAGCGTTACCTCCCGCAGTTATTGTAGCTGCACATGAAGCAGGAATTAAAGAAATATATAAAATTGGAGGAGCACAAGCCATAGCGGCGCTTGCGTATGGGACTGAATCAATTCGTTCTGTTGATAAAATAGTCGGTCCAGGAAATATATATGTAGCACTTGCGAAACGTGAAGTGTTTGGGCATGTTGCTATTGATATGATAGCGGGACCTAGTGAAATTGTTGTATTAGCAGATGATACAGCTAATGCAAATGAAATTGCTGCTGATTTATTATCTCAAGCAGAGCATGATGCATTAGCCTCAAGCATCGTTGTGACACCGTCTATAGAACTTGCAAAACAAGTACAGCATGAGATTGAAAAACAACTTGAAACATTACCGCGTAAAGAAATCGCTCATGCATCATTACGAGATTATGGAGCGATCTATGTCACAAATAATTTAGTGGAAGCCATTGATGTTGTAAATGAACTTGCACCAGAACATCTAGAAATTATGACCATAGACCCAATGTCTATTGTAGCAAGTATTCGTCATGCTGGTGCTATTTTTCTTGGAAGGTATAGTTCAGAGCCAGTTGGTGATTATTTTGCTGGACCGAACCATGTACTTCCGACTAATGGGACTGCGCGTTTTTCAAGTCCTCTTTCAGTGGATGACTATGTTAAAAAATCAAGCATTATTTTATATAGTAAGGATGCGTTAATTACTAACGGAGCAAAGATTGCCTCTTTTGCACGAGCTGAAGGATTAGAAGCACATGCCCGTGCCATAGAGGTTCGTTTACCAACAGCTGATAAGGAGGGGTCATGATGAGGAATACGAGTGTAAATAGAGAGACGAATGAAACATCGATTCAGCTATCATTTGATATTGATGGAAAGGGAAATGCTGACCTTGAAACGGATGTTCCATTTCTAACACATATGTTAGATCTGTTTACCAAGCATGGACAATTTGATTTAGCAATACGTGCAAATGGTGACACTGAAATCGATGATCATCATACAACAGAGGATATAGGTATTTGTCTAGGACAGGCGCTAAGAGAAGCTCTTGGTAATAAGAGTGGAATTAAAAGATACGGAAATGCTTTCGTACCTATGGATGAAGCACTAGCACAGGTTGTCGTTGACCTCAGTAATCGCCCTCACTTTGTAATGAAGGGCGACTTGCCTAGTAAACGTGTCGGTTCTTTTGATACTGAGCTCGTTCATGAATTTCTTTGGAAGCTAGCGCTTGAGGCGCGTATAAATTTACATGTGATTATTCATTATGGTCATAATACACATCATATGATTGAAGGGGTATTTAAAGCATTAGGTCGAGCGCTTGATGAAGCAACTATGATCGATCCGAGAGTAAAAGCGGTACCATCTACGAAAGGGTTGTTATAAATGATCGGCATTGTTGATTATGGTATGGGGAATTTATATAGCGTGAGTAAAGCATTAGAACGGATGGGTGTTGACTATGTTATAACAGATGACCAGCGTCTGCTAAAACAAGCGAAAGGTTTGATTCTTCCGGGCGTTGGAGCATTTAAAGACGCGATGGCAATTTTAAACGACAGCGGATTGACTACATTTTTGAAGGATTCTGCTCAGCAAAGGAAACCACTCCTCGGTATTTGCCTAGGTATGCAGTTATTGTTTGATGAAAGTGAAGAAAATGGACTAACAGAGGGGCTTGGCTTAATTAAGGGACGTGTCGTCCGCTTTCCTCAAAATGACGCTTATAAAATACCACATATGGGATGGAATAAACTACATGTTCGCCAACCTTCATCACTTCTAGAAGGTGTGAAAAATGGATATGTATATTTTGTACATTCTTATTATGTTCAAGCAGGTAATCAGTCAGATGTGATTGCAAGTAGTGAGTATGCTGTGGATGTTCCAGCTGTGGTTGGTAAGGGCAATGTCTTTGGAGCGCAATTTCACCCAGAAAAAAGCAGTGATACAGGCTTAAGAATACTAGAAAACTTTGTAGCGCTTGTTGAAGGGAAGGTGTTGTCGTCATGAAACAATTTATGATTTATCCAGCGATTGATATTAGAAATGGCAAATGCGTTAGATTATTACAGGGCGACTACGCAAAAGAAACGATTTATGGAGAATCGCCATTAGCAATGGCGCAGCTCTTCGAAAATCAAGGAGCAACTTGGATTCATACTGTCGATTTAGATGGAGCAAAAGAGGGAAAGCCAGTGAATGACAGTAAAATCATTGACATTGCTGAACAATTACAAGCAAACGTACAGGTTGGTGGTGGAATTCGAACAGAGGCTGACATCGTCTATTTGAAGGGAAGGTGTTGTCGTCATGAAACAATTTATGATTTATCCAGCGATTGATATTAGAAATGGCAAATGCGTTAGATTATTACAGGGCGACTACGCAAAAGAAACGATTTATGGAGAATCGCCATTAGCAATGGCGCAGCTCTTCGAAAATCAAGGAGCAACTTGGATTCATACTGTCGATTTAGATGGAGCAAAAGAGGGAAAGCCAGTGAATGACAGTAAAATCATTGACATTGCTGAACAATTACAAGCAAACGTACAGGTTGGTGGTGGAATTCGAACAGAGGCTGACATCGTCTATTATCTAGAGAAAGGTATTAAGCGCATTATTTTAGGAAGTGCAGCAATTAACAACCCACCTTTTGTCAAAGAAATGCTTAAGAAATATCAGCAACATATTGCCATAGGTATCGATGCAAAAGATGGTTATGCAGCGATAGAAGGTTGGCTGGAGACTTCGACAATCAAAGCGACTGTAATTGGTAAGGAGCTTGCAGAACATGGAGCGGAAACTTTTATCTTTACAGATATTAAGACGGATGGCATGCTGTCAGGTCCTAACACCAATGCCGTCGTTGAAATGGCACAAGCTACGAATAAGCAGGTTATTGCATCAGGTGGAATTTCCTCACTTGATGATGTGAAGAGCTTAATGCAATACAAGCAAATAGGTGTAAGTGGTGCGATTATTGGAAAGGCGCTATACACGAATCAATTTACTGTAAGTGAGGCAGTGAGTGCGGTGAAAGACATATGATTACGAAGCGAATAATTCCATGTTTAGATGTCAAGGAAGGAAGAGTTGTGAAGGGAATCCAGTTTGTTGAACTACGTGATGCAGGTGACCCTGTTGAATTAGCCTCCTTCTATGATCAAGAGGGTGCAGATGAGTTAGTCTTTTTAGACATATCCGCTTCACATGAAGGAAGAAAAACGATGGTTGACGTCGTGCAAAGTGTTGCTGGTCAGCTAGCCATTCCGTTCACGGTTGGTGGTGGCATTAATAGTTTAGCAGATATGAAAAAGATGTTGCGTGCAGGTGCGGACAAAGTTTCAATAAACACAGCGGCTGTTAACAACCCTCACCTTATCACTGAAGGGGCAAATTATTTTGGTTCACAATGCATTGTCGTAGCGATTGACGCAAAATATGATCAAACGATTCAAACATGGCGAGTGTTTACACACGGAGGAAGGCAGGCAACTGAATGGCGCGTTATTGACTGGGCGAAAGAGGTTGTTAGACGCGGGGCAGGAGAAATTTTATTAACGAGTATGGATAGTGATGGTGAAAAGAGTGGTTTTGATATTGATTTGACGAAAGAAGTAAGCATGGCGGTTTCTGTACCTGTAATCGCATCTGGGGGAGCGGGTCGTGCAGCTCATTTTGTCGAGGCATTTACTGAAGGGAAAGCTGATGCTGCATTAGCTGCATCAATTTTTCATTACAAGGAAACATCAGTTAGAGAGGTGAAAACCTTTTTACATCAGAAGGGGGTGCATGTAAGGTGACGGTACCACATCTTACATTTAATGACCAAGGATTAGTGCCTGCAATTGTTCAAGATATCGTCAGTAAGGAAGTATTAATGTTAGCATATATGAATGAGGATTCTTTAGAAAAGTCTATCGAGACGGGAGAAACGTGGTTTTATAGTCGCTCTAGACAACAGTTGTGGCATAAAGGCGCAACATCAGGAAACACTCAAAAAATTATTGAAATGAAGTATGATTGTGATAAGGATGCATTACTAGTACTCGTTGAGCCAGCAGGTGTAGCTTGTCACAAAGGCACATATACATGCTTCACAGAAGAAATCGTAAGTGCAAAAGAACAGCTAGGACATGAACGCTTTGCTATTATAAATCAGTTAGAGCAAATTATAGCAAAAAGAGAAACAGAACGTGAAGAAGGCTCTTATACTACGTATTTATTTGATAAAGGTGTAGATAAAATATTGAAAAAGGTAGGAGAAGAAGCCGCGGAGGTCATTATTGCAGCAAAAAATCGTAATAGTGATGAACTTACTTGGGAGACAGCTGACCTACTTTATCACTTACTCGTATTGTTACGTGAGCAGAAGCTTCCATTAGATGATGTGCTAAATGTTTTAGAAAAAAGGCATAAGCAATAAATTGAACTTTCCAATCTCGAAGGTTTATTTAGGAAAGAGAAGAAATTGTGTCAAAGACGATAAAATTCCACCTAGTATTTTTGAGTATAGATCAAGCTAGGTGGAATTTTGACGTTGTTCAATTGATATACTAAGCAGTATCTTTTTTAGGCAGTAGCGCAATTAATATTAGACTAACAATGGCAAATCCGAGAACAACATAATATACAGAGTGAAGAGAGAAGGTTAGTCCATCTTGAAGTATTTGTTTTACACCTTCAGACAGCTGATTCCTTTCTTCCTCATTAAGTAAAATATTTGCTGAATTAATCGTTAACCCTTCAGTGTTGGTTCCCTGTTCATGAATATATTGCTGAAACTGATTGTTTAAGATTCCTCCAAGTAGAGCGGCACCTATTGTATTACCAACATTTCGCATGAACATGTTTGCTGCTGTGGCGACCCCGCGTTGTTTCCAGTCAACTGTACTTTGAATAGAAACAATAAAAGAAGTAGTCGTTAATCCCATCCCTACACCGATAAAAAATGAGCCAGTGGCAGCAGTAATAGGTCCTGCATCAGGAGACATGAAAACAAATATCATGCTTCCGAATATTAATGAAGCCCCACCGAACAAGGATGTTGTTCTAAAGCCAATTTTCAATAATAACCTACCAGCAACGGTCGCTGCAATTGGCCAACCGATACTCATCGTCGTCAATGTAAAACCAGCAACAATCGGTGACTGTTCCATGACCCCTTGTACAAATGCAGGTAGGAAACTAGAAATTCCGATAAGCATGATGCCTGTTGTCAAAGAAGCCATATTAGCAATAAATATGGAGCGCTCTTTCCATAAGTTAAAGGGCATCATCGGATCTACAGCACGTCTTTCTTGAAAAACGAATAACGTAATTGCAATGATTCCTATCGTTAGTAGACCTAATGTAGGTAGTGAAGTCCAAGACTGATTATTACCGCCTTCGACGAGAATAAACATAAAGGAAGCAATTGAAATGGTCAATAGTATAGCACCAAGGTAGTCAATGTCATGTTTCTTTTTTTCAACGTCTTCATGAAGAAAAGTCCATAAAGCGATGATCGCCAAAATACCAAGTGGTATATTAACCCAAAAGACATACCGCCAGCTAACGTACTCAACTAATAGCCCGCCTAAAGCAGGGCCGGTAATTGCAGAAATTCCCCAAACACTTGATAAATATCCTTGGATTTTGGCTCTTTCCTCTTTTGTATAAATATCACCGACAATGGTTGAAGCGATCGGCATAACAGCTCCTGCTCCAAATCCCTGTATGACACGAAAAAGAATTAGCATGCCCATTGATTGAGCAAATCCACATAATATAGAGCCTAATAAGAAAATGATAATACCAAAGGTAATAACTGGTTTGCGACCAAATAAATCAGACAGTTTACCATAAATAAGTACTGTAACAGCATTCATTAATAAATATCCAGAAAAAACCCAGCTATATAAAGAGAAACCCCCTAATTCTCCAACAATGACTGGCATAGCTGTAGATACAATGGTAGCTTCGATAGCAGCCATAAACATAGCAAGCATCACAGCAGCCAGGACTAAAGGTTTTTTTGTTTGCTTTTTCATTGGGACATTTGCAATATCATCTGCGGCTTGTCTCATAGGGTTGCTCCTTCCTCTTTAACGCACATTATTATAGTATTATAACCTAAAACTTACACTGTTTTTGGACAACATATGTATGTTATACTACCATCGGTGAAATGAACTTAATTTTAAGTATTTAATTTAATAAGTAGTAGAAATTATTTATGGCTGTTTACACTTTAAATGTTGTTTTTTGTGCTAAGAGTTAAATCTGTATACCATTAGGTTTGTGAATGTGACTACTCTCATCATAAATGGTTTTGGGTTATTAGTACCAACAAGCAACAAATTTTCTGAAAAGAGCCAGTTTAAATATTAAGCCAGAATTGTATGTTTGCCTCAGGCACCATCAATGCGAGGTCATAAAGTCAAAATGCAAGAAGATTAACAAGCAATCTTCCTGTCATTTCATCTAATTTAGCAGATATATTAATGAGTAGTATTGTCCACAAGGCGTGGACTGATTTTGGTGAATCTAGCACCTTATGTTTAACAGGAAATACACTTTTGAACAAATTGAGTGTTCAAGTAGGAAGATATTTTTATGGAGGCACGAATGGGGAAAAACTCAAAACAATCAGCGATTATCATTCCATTTCAAGATGATGAGAAACTTTTCTTGAAAGGAAAAAAAGCTTATCGAAATAGCGATTTATATAAAGCGAAGAAGTATTTATCTCGTGCAATACAACTGAAACCAAATGAGCCGGAGTATTTATGTCAAATGGCGATCGTTCTTATGGAGAATGGAGAGTTTCAGCAATCAAATATTATGTTAACTAATATATTGGAAAATGTAGACCCAACGATGGTGGAATGTTCATATTTTATGGCAAATAATTATGCTCACCTAGGGTTATTTCAAATGTCACGCAAATATGCGCTTGAGTATCTTAAACAAGCTCCAAATGGAGATTTTAGTGAAGATACTGAGGATCTACTCGAGCTGTTAAGTATTGAATATGATGTAAGCACAGAAGCGCAAGATAGTGAGGAAGATGCGCTCATCTTAAATCAAGAAAGAGCGCGAAGCTTGTTAGAAGATGGTCAGTTTTCAGAAGCTATACAATTATTAAACTCTATGATTAAGGAAAACCCTGAATTTTGGTCAGCTTATAATAATTTAGCGTTAGCCCATTTCTACTTAGGCGATTTAAATCGTGCTATACAAACCCTTGACGAGGTTTTTGATAAAAACCCTGGGAATCTACACGCGCTTTGTAATATGGTTATCTTCTTTTATTACCATAAAGAAGATGAGCTTGTTAAGCCACTTATCAATAAACTTGAAAAAGTATACCCAATCACGGTTGAGCATCGCTACAAGCTTGGAGCGACCTTTGCGCTAGTAGGAGAGTCAAAGCTAGCGTACAAGTGGTTAAAACAGCTTTATAGACAAGGGTTTGAAGGTGATGGCACGTATTATTATTGGCTAGCAAATGCCGCGTATTACTCTGATCACGAAAGCTTTGCAAAGAATATATGGAAAAAAGTTATTGAACTCAGTCCAGATAGGCACGGCACAGAGCCTTGGAAAGTTCATATTGCTCATGAGGTTGTTAAAGGTGCAAACTCACTATTGAAGAGTGAAAATAAATATGAACGATTGTATGGTTTGTTTTTAGTTAGTCAAGGAGGTAAAGTTGAACCAACTGGGATTTATCAAGAAAATGATCAAACAAAATATACAACATTTGAAAGTGAGTTTGCTCAATATATGACTGATAAAATTAGCCAGAAGGGATTAAATAGTCATACAGGCTACATTAAGAATTCATACATGATATTGGATCATATTTTTAAAAGTAATAAACTGAGTCATGTAGAAATGGCTGACCTTTTCAACAAGGCATGCTTAGTATTTGATAATGGAATAATTATGAAATATGAACTTTTGAATACACAAGCTTGGGCTGCAGCAATTGAATATAAATGGAAAAAGTTATTACGTAAAAAAGTTACTCAACGAGAGGTTGCCTTAAAATATGATGTTTCGGTAAAAACTGTTTCAAAATATGGTGAATTTGTGAATGTTCTTCTTCAGTGAGCAGATTATTGGACGATTCATTCAGTGTCTTATAGGATACAATTAAGGAAAGGCGCTTTTCGTATACTTTGTTGGTATGTTAAAAACTAAAACAGCACATAAGTATTTATGAGATTATCATCGTTAATAAAGATAAAAGGATGCCTGGAACTTTACGTGCTTATATCTTAATACGAAAAGTAACAATCAATGCGAAAACAGCCAAAGGAAAAGGTATTATATATTCATTGACTTATAGAGATGTTCTAAGTGAAAGAATATTTTATAACATTCTTATGAGTGAATCAGTTAATAATGAAGGAGTGAATAAAATGGCAGAAGATACAATTTACGATGTAGTAATTATTGGAGCAGGACCTGCTGGAATGACAGCAGCGGTATATACATCAAGAGCTAATTTGTCAACGATTATGGTGGAACGTGGTGTTCCTGGTGGTCAAATGGCGAACACTGAGGACGTTGAGAACTTTCCGGGATTTGAATCAATCTTAGGGCCAGAGCTATCTGATAAAATGTTCGAGCATTCGAAGAAATTTGGTGCTGAATATGCATATGGCGATATTAAGGAAATTATAGATGGTGAAGAGTATAAAACTGTGGTCACTAGTAGTAAGGAATTAAAAGCAAGAGCAGTTATTATTGCCACTGGTGCAGAATATAAAAAACTAGGCGTGCCTGGTGAAAATGAATTAGGTGGTCGAGGTGTATCATATTGCGCAGTTTGTGATGGAGCCTTTTTTAAAGGAAAAGAACTGGTTGTTGTAGGTGGTGGAGATTCTGCAGTAGAGGAAGGGGTATACCTAACTCGTTATGCATCTAAAGTGACGATTGTTCATCGTCGTGATCAGCTTCGAGCGCAACAAATACTACAACAGCGTGCATTTGATAATGACAAGATTGATTTTATTTGGAACCATACTGTGAAACAGGTTAATGAAAAAGACGGAAAAGTGGGTAGTGTGACACTAGTTGATACTCAAACAGGTGAGGAACAAGAATTTAATACTGATGGTGTGTTCATATACATCGGTTTAAATCCATTATCAAAACCGTTCGCAAACCTTGGTATTACGAATGAAAATGGATATATTGAAACGAATGAGCAGATGGAGACGAAGATTCCTGGTATTTTTGCATCAGGAGACATTCGAGAAAAAACTGTTCGACAAATCGTTACAGCTACTGGTGATGGAAGTGTTGCAGCCCAAAGTGCAGCGCATTATATTGAAGAGTTAAAAGAGAAATCGAAATAATTATAACAAAACCGTAATAACGTTTTAACCGAGTTGTAACACAGGTGCAACAATTATTAGGTACTATAAATATAAGTAATTGACCCCCTTTTATAAATATATCCTTGGCACGGGAAATGACCCCGTGCCCTTTTTTTATATTACCTTAATTCGTGAGATCCTCTAATTTTGAACGTTAGAGGTATACGTACTTATTTCTAAGACCGGAAAAGTAATAATTAATGCGAAAACTACATTATATAGGTATGTTATAAGCTATATTCTCTGTTTGTCATTTATGACAATACAACGACCTGAACGCAATGTCCTTTGCTTGTCTTCTGAAACAGATGATGCCAATCGTTAGCGATAGGACGGTTGATATTGAGTGGAAATGAGTGCCTTCCGTATTTCTTTTATACCATTTATTGTGACGAGCTAGTAGAAATAGTATAATTAATGGTATAAATACAACGAGGTGAAAGGCGTGCAAAGAGTAACTAATTGCGTCTTAGTTCATGAAGGTCAAGTATTACTTTTACAAAAGCCTAGTAGAGGCTGGTGGGTAGCACCTGGTGGCAAAATGGAACAGGGAGAATCCATTAGAGAATCTTGCATACGTGAATTTCGTGAAGAAACAGGTATATTTATAAAAGATCCAAGCATCAAAGGTATTTTCACAATATTGATAAAAGAGCAAAATCAAATCATTTCGGAATGGATGATGTTTACCTTTCTATCCACACAATTTGATGGTAGCAATGTGAAAGAGTCAGAGGAAGGGAAGGTTGCATGGCAGAAAGTGGATCAAATATCCAAGCTACCTATGGCGCCAGGTGACTATCACATTATTGACTATATGGTTAATGGAAAAGGTATCATTTATGGTACTTTCACATATACGCCGAACTTTGAGTTGCTTTCTTATCGATTAGATCCTAGTTAAACGTGTTTGAGGGGGTAATAGTATGAGTACTGGCTCAATGAGTGATATCCAAATGGTCATTATTACAGGAATGTCTGGTGCAGGGAAAACGGTAGCCATACAAAGCTTTGAAGATTTAGGATATTTTTGTGTTGATAATCTACCGCCTTCTTTACTTCCGAAATTTCTAGAACTTATGAAGGATTCCGGTAATAAGATGAATAAAGTAGCACTTGGAATGGACTTAAGAGGAAGAGAATTTTTTGAAACACTATTTGAAGCACTAGATGATATGGCAGAGAAATCGTGGATCACACCTCAAATCTTATTTTTAGATGCCAAGGATGCGACTTTAGTTAGTCGTTATAAAGAGACGAGGAGATCTCATCCGCTGTCTCAAGAAGGACTTCCTCTTGAAGGTATTCAGCTAGAAAGAAAAATGTTGGAAGAATTAAAGGGAAGAGCACAGCTGATTTATGATACATCTGATTTAAAACCTCGTGACTTGAGGGAAAAGATATTACAGCAGTTTGCAACCCAAGGTAAACAAATTTTTACTGTTAATGTTGTATCTTTTGGCTTTAAATATGGTTTGCCGATAGATGCTGATTTAGTCTTCGATGTTCGTTTTTTACCGAACCCTCATT
The DNA here is from genome assembly GCF_018588585.1 of Bacillus sp. SM2101. Taxonomy (NCBI): domain Bacteria; kingdom Bacillati; phylum Bacillota; class Bacilli; order Caryophanales; family Bacillaceae; genus Bacillus; species Bacillus sp. SM2101. The sequence goes on along the minus strand of NZ_JAEUFG010000030.1, from coordinate 4,505 downwards.
ATATTGATCATATGAGACCTAAAACTGGTCTCAATGAAGAAGTTTCATCATATGTATTAAAATGGAACGATACGCAAAAATTTTTAACAAAAGTTGTTGATTTATTGACTTTTATGCTGCCACATTATAAAAGAGAAGGAAAGAGCCAGCTCATCGTTGCAATTGGATGTACTGGTGGTCAGCACCGCTCCGTAACACTAGCGGAGTATTTAGGTCAATATTTTGAAAATAGCTATAAAACTCGTATATCTCATCGAGATATTGACAAGCGAAAGGAAAAATAATACATGGAAAGAAAAAAACAGCCTAATATTGTAATTATAGGCGGAGGTACAGGCTTACCTGTCTTATTGCGGGGCTTAAAGCAATACCCTGTGAATATCACCGCTATCGTTACAGTGGCTGATGATGGTGGGAGCTCAGGAAGACTTAGAAACGAGCTTGACATTCCACCACCTGGTGATATTAGAAATGTGTTAGTAGCTTTATCAGATGTTGAACCATTGGTTGAAGAGTTGTTCCAGTATAGGTTTGAGGATGGCAATGGTTTGTCTGGACATTCATTGGGAAATATTATCTTAGCTGCAATGACAAATATAACAGGCGATTTTGTTCATGCAATTGGAGAAATGAGCAAAGTGTTAAACGTGAGAGGTCAAGTGTTACCAGCTGCTAATAGAAGCGTTAATTTGCATGCTGAAATGGCAGATGGAACATTGGTATCTGGAGAATCAAAAATACCTGATTATGGAAAGAAGATCCAACGTGTCTTTTTGACACCTGAAGATGTTAAGCCGCTTTCTGAGACAATAGCAGCAATACGCGAAGCAGATTTAATTGTTATTGGCCCCGGAAGTTTATATACAAGTATTTTACCTAACCTATTAGTTTCTAATATAGGAAAAGAGGTTTGTGCTGCAGCAGCAAAAAAGGTCTATATGTGTAATGTGATGACTCAGTTTGGAGAAACATCAAACTATACAGCAAGTGACCATGTTAGAGCACTTTATGATCATATGAAATGCGATTTTCTTGATGTGATTATGGTGAATGAAGAGGAAATCCCTGCGTACATTATGGATAGATATGCAAAAGAAATGGCTCAACCAGTCATATATGATATCGAACGATTAAAGGATTTAGGGTTAGATATTATTCACGATAATATTATTAGCTTTGAAGATGGAGTCATTCGACATGACACAAAGAAAGTAGCATCTCTCTTATACTCACTTTTACAGAATGTTCACAAAATCCATGGAATGTAACGGTCGTATACAAAGTACTCATTTACCTTTTATGTACGAGTGTGATAGCATTTTAATGGAACTACTTAATTTTTGAATGCAAAATACAATTTTGTTTGTATTTGCATATACTAGTTATATTGGAAGGAGTCAAGGAGGTTGCTCAATGTAAGTAACCTCAGAGGTGACAGAAGCTATACCGCCTTATTCTGCGTCGACCTTTTTGTCCTCCTATTTAACGCGCATATAGATAAAAGGGGCTGAGAGGTATGTCATATGCATCAGAGACCAAAAAGGAACTCACAAATATTGAAATTAAAGATTGCTGTGCAAAGTCAGAGCTCTCTGCATTAATAAGAATGAATGGGTCATTAACTTTTTCAAATCGTAAACTCATTGTAACTATCCAAACTGAAAATGCAGCAATCGCAAGACGTATCTATACATTGCTAAAGAGATTGTATGATGTCTCAGTTGAACTATTAGTTAGAAAAAAAATGCGTTTGAAAAAGAATAATGTATATATTGTTCGCTTAATTGAAAGCGCTAAAGGTATTCTTGAAGACTTAAAAATCATCGATGAAGGTTTCTCGTTTCTTGGAAGGATTTCAGATGACTTAATTAAGAAAAAATGTTGTAAAAGATCTTATTTGCGTGGAGCTTTTTTAGCAGGCGGATCGATCAATAATCCAGAAACGTCTTCATACCACCTAGAGATATTTTCGTTATATCGGGAACATAGTCAAGCACTTTGTGAATTAATGAACACCAGCTTTCAATTAAATTGTAAAATGATTGAAAGAAAAAAAGGCTTTGTAACGTATTTAAAAGAAGCTGAAAAGATTGCTGAATTTCTAAATATTATCGGTGCCCATAGTGCATTGTTAAGATTTGAAGATGTCCGTATTGTTAGAGACATGAGGAATTCAGTTAATCGCTTAGTGAACTGTGAGACTGCCAATTTAAATAAAACAGTCGGTGCAGCTATTAGGCAAGTAGAAAATATTCGGTATATTGATGAAACAGTAGGGCTTAGTTCACTTCCCGACAAGCTTCGAGTTATTGCAGAGCTAAGAATTACTTATCAAGATGTTACATTAAAGGAACTAGGTGAAATGCTACCTGGTGGAAGCATAAGTAAATCAGGGATTAATCATCGCCTTCGAAAAATAGATGAAATCGCAGACAAGCTGCGATCAGGTCATTCTATTAAAACAAAATAATAGCTTTTGAAAAAGGGAGGAACATGAAATGGTTGAAAAAAAAGTAGAGGTACAATTGAAAACAGGATTACAAGCTCGACCAGCAGCTCTATTTGTTCAAGAGGCGAATCGTTACGCTTCAGATATTTTTTTAGAGAAGAATGGCAAAAAGGTAAATGCTAAAAGCATTATGGGCTTAATGAGCTTAGCGGTTAGCAATGGTTCAACAATTACATTGTATGCTGATGGGCAAGATGAAGAAGAAGCACTTGAAGCATTATGTAATTTTGTTATTCAAAATGGCTAAATAAAACCCTCTCACAACAGTGAGAGGGTTTTTTGCTTATTTAGTAAGTAGATGATTACTTCGCAGGATCTAGAACTTTATCGATTAAGCCGTATTCTGTGGCTTTTTCTGCAGTCATAAAATTATCACGCTCTGTATCACGTTCGATCACTTCTAACGGCTGACCAGTACGTTCAGAAAGGATACCATTTAATTTATCACGTAAGAATAAAATGCGCTTCGCAGCAATTTCTATTTCGGTTGCTTGACCTTGTGCACCACCTAGTGGTTGGTGAATCATCACTTCACTATTTGGTAAAGCAAAACGCTTGCCTTTCGTACCAGCAGCTAGTAAAAATGCACCCATCGATGCAGCCATACCAATACACATTGTTGAAACATTCGGTTTAATAAACTGCATCGTATCATAAATAGCCATACCAGCAGTAATTGATCCACCAGGACTATTTATATATAACGAAATATCTTTATCAGAATCTTCTGCTGTTAGAAATAATAATTGTGCTACAATTGAATTTGCTACATTATCATCAATTGCACTCCCCAATAAAATAATACGATCCTTTAATAATCGTGAGTAAATGTCATATGCTCTTTCTCCGCGATTTGTCTGTTCGATAACAGTAGGAATTAGATTCAATTCAATTATCCTCCTTTTTAAACTTTATTTAGATATTTATGTAATTTTTATCATACACCTATGGTCAATAAAGGTCAAACGAAAAGTACTAACAATACTATCTTATTCATGTTTTTTTAAATCCATACCTGCTATACCTAAATACTACTGAATTCTGCTTGCATTGTACATCAATCTAACATATAATATTGAAAGCAATCTGTTATATGCCCTCGTAGTGTAGTGGATAGCACGAGAGATTCCGGTTCTCTTAGGGTGGGTTCGAATCCTGTCGAGGGCGTTACATAAGAGAAAAGAGGCTGGGACATAACTAGCCTCAAAAAATTCACCTTTTTTCTATTTAGAGTGGTAGGGCCTCTATTACCTTATTTGTTGGCAGTGATTTTGTTTAAATTCACAGCCATTAACGCAATGCCCATTTCGTTTTCCACCTTCGATTTTCCACGTACAGAAAATCGAGAGAAACACAAATTCGCCTTCAAAAATCCAAAAACTGGTTCCACATCGATTTTTCGTTTTCGATAGATGGCACTCGTTTTCTCTTCTGAAAGCTTCGCTCTTACATATTCTTTTTGCTGTTCCCATTTTTCATTCACCATTAGTTTTCGATTGTTGCCTTCTTTTGCTTTTGTACATAATGAACGGAATGGGCATGAGGAACAGTCTTCACACTCATAGATTTTGAACTTCCGTTCAAAACCTGTACGGTCATTGCGAATAGAATGATATTGAAATTGAAGACGTTTTTGATTAGGACATGTATAGGTATCTGTTTCCTCATCATACTCCCAGTTGTCAGGATTAAATGTGTTTTGTCGGTACTTTTTCTTTTTTTCTTTTAAATATAGGTTATATGTAATAAGTGCTTCTCGTTTTCTATTAGAAAGGATATCATTATAGTTCTGTTCACTGCCATAACCTGCATCTGCAACAATGTGGTTCGGTAACTCGAAATAGTGTTGCTCAATTTCATCTAGAAATGGAATTAACGTACGTGTATCTGTTGGGTTTGTAAACAAACTATAGGCAAGCGTGTATTGACCTTCCGTTGCGATTTGTACATTGTAACCAGCTTTCAATTGTCCGTTTTTCATATAATCATCTTTCAT
>NZ_JAEUFG010000029.1 GCF_018588585.1 Bacillus sp. SM2101 | reverse complement strand
TTGTGTTTCTCCATTATACAAAAATGTACCCTATAGGGAGACTTTTTTAAAGTGTCTACTCTATAGGGTACATTTTATATATGGAGTCCTACCTTTTTTAAAATTATTTTCTTTATGTCGGATATATTGCTCTAAATGACTGGAGATTATAGAGCTAATATGCTCATTTTATTAAAGGCTCTTTTCGTAAAATTTGTTGCTATTGTTATCAATTTAGTACCAAAAAAGTGGTTTTATATTGTTAGTCATCAATGTACAGAAGAGAAGGTGCCAACTAGTTGAGTATGGTTTATTTCTAAAACAGCCATATTAAATATTAATGTTTGACAAAACTAATAACGTTAGTTATTATAAAACTAATATTATTAGTTTATGGATATGAGGTGAGAATGAAATGAGGAAAAAGCAAGAAAAATATTTATATCAGTTGACGTTTTTACCCCGTTTAATGCCTGTGAATAGCTATCTTGTCGAGGAAGATGATGAATTGACATTAATTGATGCAGCTTTGCCATACAGTGCCAAGGAGATTTTGCGTACAGCTGAATCAATTGGTAAACCCATTACAAAAATATGTTTAACCCATGCCCATGATGACCATGTTGGTGCTTTAGATAACTTGAAAAATAAACTCCCAAATGCCAAGGTTTATATCTCAAGTCGTGATGCTAAACTATTAGCTGGAGACAAATCTTTACACGCTGATGAACCAAACACTCCTATTCGAGGTGGAGTTCCTAAAGGTATTCAGACAAAACCAGATGTGCTACTTAACGAGGGAGATGTAATTGGTTCATTACTAACAATTTCAACTCCTGGGCATACTCCAGGGTCCCTAACCTTCTTAGATACGCGTTCAAACACATTAATTGCTGGAGATACATTTCAAATAAGGGGAGGAATAGCTGTTGCTGGACAATTAAGAGTTTCGTTCCCCTTCCCTGCAATGGCAACATGGAACAAAGAACAAGCACTTCAAAGTGCAAAGAAGCTAATGAAGTATAAGCCAGCACTACTAGCAGTCGGTCACGGAAATCTACTAAATAATCCCGCCTCAGCAATGAATCATGCTATTCAAGAAGCTGAAAGAAAGATTGGCTAATTCAATTGACAAAGGAGAAAGAGCATGTCACCTAGAACAGGTTTAGATTTACAAACAATATTACAAGCTGCAGCAGAGATTGCAAATGAACAAGGGCTTGAAGCAGTAACATTAGCTATATTAGCAAAGAAGCTGAACATTCGTCCTCCTTCATTATATAACCATATTGATGGGTTACCTGGATTAAGAAAACAGCTAGCCATTTATGGACTTGAGAAACTTCATAATGAACTGACAAGTGCTGTAATAGGGATCGCAGGGGAAGATGCTGTATATTCATTAGCGAAAGCCTACGTGAACTTTGCTCGTTCTAACCGTGGATTATATGAAGCGACATTAATGGCACCTGATGCATCTGATGAAGCAGCGCAAAAGGCAAGCCGTAACATCGTTAACCTTGTGTTAGCTGTCCTGCAAACTTTTCGATTAGAGGATGAAGCCGCTCTTCATACCGTTAGAGGCTTAAGGAGCATCTTACATGGATTCTCTTCATTAGAGCAGCATGCTGGGTTTGGTTTGAATCTGAGCCTTGATGATAGCCTATATTATATCGTAAGCACATATCTTAATGGTATTAACAAAATGCAGAAATAACAGTGATAGATGATTAGGCTTGGTTGTATGGAGTATGGAGGGGGACTCTATGTTTTGTCATACCAATGCCGAAAAATTTTTTATCCATTCAAGGTGAATTAATTCTTCGTCTGATACGTAATGATTGAGTTAAAAAGTCTCTGGATTTTCCAACATCTTAGCAAGTTATATGCAACATCGTTATGATAAAATGATAGGAAGTAAGTGCTGTTACTGAAAGGGTGTATGACGATAAAATGGAAAACCATAGTTTACTTTTAATAGATGGATTCAATATATTAAGCAGGTGTTACTTTGCAACTTCCTATGGTAGGGATGAGGATCAGCTTGCAAAAAATAGCCAAGGATTATACATTAACGCGTTACGAGTCAAGTTTAATAAAATCTTTGCGTTAATTGAAGATCTACGAGCGACACATGTAGCAATCGTATGGGATGTAAAGCGTGATGAAGTCATTAGGCGTGACATGTTTGAAGATTATAAAGCGACGAGAGGCGAACTACCAGACCCTCTCATTCAGCAATTTGAAACGTCAAAAATAATACTTGATAAAATTGGGATTTCTCAAATTTCTGTAGATCGCTATGAAGCAGATGATGTAATAGGCGCTTTAGCAACAAAATGGAGTCGTGAGCATCAAAAGCAGTGCTATATATACAGTAATGATCGAGACTTATTACAATTATTAGATCAAAATATTTCGCAAGTTATTGCAATTAAATCTAAAGGTGATACCATTTACAGATTACAAGACTTTCATAATGAATACGAAATATCTCCAAGTCAATGGGTTGATGTGAAGGCACTATTAGGGGACAAAAGTGATAACATTCCCGGCGTCACTGGTGTTGGTGAAAAAGCAGCACTTCCTTTAGTGAAAATGTATGATGGCATAGATAAACTATATGAACAAATTGATGACTTAGATAAGTCCTTCAACCGATATAAGAAAAAATTAATTGCAGGCAAGGAAATGGCTTTTTTAAGTAAGAAGTTAGCTGAAATTATTGTCGATATACCACAAATCAATGAATTTGAGATTTCTGAACTTCTACTTCAATTAGAAGAAGAAATAATTCACGAAGAGTTTGAAAAATATGGATTGAAAGCAAAGGTTAAAAGATAAGTAGAAAAACTGTTGCAATAGCATACTTGTAAGAAAGCACATGAGATGTAATGAATTTTCATGTGTTTTTATTTTTATTTGGCTCTTTTTGATAACTTTGTTGTAGAACAGTAAAATGAGGTGATATGTGCTATAGAGAGTTAAAGGTACCATGAGTACTTTTTGGTATGTGTCTTTAGTTCTTAATACGAAAAACAACAATTTATGCGAATACAATTTATTTGTATAGAAGCTTCATAGGAATGTCAGTGTGATAAACAACCTCTTTGTTATTAAATCTAGTATTAAAAATATGATATAATTACTAATATTCAGAAAATTAGTACCATGTTAGAGAAGGAAAAATATGGGCTATATCATGGATTTGAGAAAGTTAGTAGGTAATTGTCCTCTGATTATGGTAGGTGCATCTGTCATTCTTTTAGATAAAAGTAATAGAGTATTATTACAATTGCGCAAAGATAATCGACGTTGGGGGTTGCCAGGAGGCTCTTCAGAGATGGGAGAAACGTTAGAAGAAGTGGCAAGGCGTGAACTGTTTGAAGAAACAGGGTTAACAGCAAATTCTCTTAAGCTATTTAATGTTTTTTCAGGTGAAGAATTTTATTATAAATATCCAAATGGTGACGAAGTATATAATGTAGTTTCAGTATTTATATGTACTTCATTTGATGGAGTGTGTAAGAAGGATGTAAGTGAAGTAGCTGATCTACAATTTTTTCATCTTAATGAACTCCCGGAAAAAATAAATCCACCTGATTATCCCATTATAAAGGAGTATTTGCAAAAAAGAAGCTCTTTATAAAGGAGAATAACATTTTAAAAATTTTATGAAGTAACATCAATTATGCATACAACACAAAGGAAAGGTAATCGCAGATGAATTATATTAAGGATATGAGAAAGCTCATCGGTCACCAAACTCTTTTTACCGTTGGCTGTGGAGTAATTATCGAAGATGGAGAAAGAATTTTATTACAGCATCGAACTGATGAGGATAATTGGTGTATCCCTGGTGGGGTTATGGAAATAGGAGAGTCATTTGAACAAACAGCTAAAAGAGAAACGTTTGAAGAAACCGGCTTACAAGTAGAGAAATTAGATTTATTCGGTATATATTCAGGTGAAGCATGTTTCGTTAAATATCCTAATGGTGATGAAGTTTATAGCGTGCAACTCATCTTTAAAACGAGCTGTTACAAAGGAGAATTAAAGCAAATGGATATTGAAAGTCGGGAGCATAGATTCTTTTTGAAAGAAGAGCTGCCCCAAAATTTAAATCCACGTCAAAAAGCTTTTATTCTCGATTGGGCGGAGAAAAAGCAGTTACCTGTTATTAGTTGATTATGATACTTTTGAATATAGAAAACGCCTCAGCCTCATTGTGTTTAACGAATGGGGTTTTGTGTGATTATGATCCTTCTAAACAGTCATGTAATCGATTTGTCAGCTTATTTAGTTTAGGGTGTAATAAACAATAAACAGTAAACCCAATATCCGATAGCTGTTAAAAATAACATAAATGTCCCGATGTTAATCCTCCTATTACACTACCTGCAAAATATCCTAAAGGGCATAAAGAGCATAAAGAGCCTAACAGTGACGACAGAAAGGAAAATCCAGTTCCAATAAAGTGTTCGGGTAGATTTATTCGTATGCATGTTTGGATATAGCCCAAGCAAACCTAAACAAAACATAAGGAATGATAAGTCTCTTAATTGTGGTTATAGATAATAAGCAGAGAGCACCTGGAAATATAGAAACGATAGGAAAGACTCAGTTTAAGTGGAAATTTATTTTGTATACTAGATAAGGTAGTGCCAGCTATTATACCAATTGATATAGATGTTAACCATAACCCGTACTTTGCTGAGTTAGAGGAAATGACTGGAAACATTGAAATTTCCATCGTTGCCATAACTGCTCCTTTTAATTATATTTAATGGTAATTATTTCATAAATTTAATAAAATTTCTATTTATACATTGAATAATAAACGAAAGTATTGTAGAATAATAATTGGATTTTTTAATAGAAGGGTAGGGTAGAATGATTGGTGTAAAAGCGCCTGGACTAGGTAAGGTAACCCTAGTTGACGAGGAGGAGGTTTATCGATTTTTCGGCGGATACCTCCCGGTTGCTTCGACTACAACCGTAATCATATACGAAAACAAAGAGGTGACTTTTTGGACAATCGTATGTGTGTAATCGACAAAAAATATTAACTTGCAAGGGGACGAGAGCAGTCCTCTATAATTCTTGTCCCTTTGTATTGGAGGGCATTATATGGATAGCATTATTTTTGATTTGGACGGTACACTTTGGGATTCTAGTCGTGAGATTTTAACTTGTTGGAATGATGTATTAGCCAGATATGATGAAGTTAATTACAGTATAACAGTAGACGATTTAACTGGCACGATGGGCTTGCAATCGAAGGAGATTGGGGAGAAGCTATTCCCTCATCTTGGGGCAAGTTTGCAACAACGAATATTAGCAGATTGCTGTCAAGTTGAATGTAACCACTTAGCAAATCACGGTGGGGTACTATATGACCGTGTGGAAGAAGTCCTCAGTGAGTTATCTCAAACTTACAAATTGTTTATCGTTAGTAATTGTCAAGACGGCTATATCGAAGCATTTTACAAATATCATAAGCTAGATAAGTATTTTATTGATTATGAGAATCCTGGAAGATCTGGGCTATCAAAAGGTGAAAATATCAAGCTGGTCATCAACAGAAATCAATTAGTAGACCCGATTTATGTAGGTGATACTGAAGGTGACCGAACAGCAGCAAAGTTTGCGGGAATACCGTTTGTATTTGCTAAGTATGGGTTTGGTGAAGTTACTCAATACGATTATAGTATCGATACATTTGATGCAATAAAGGAACTATGAAATGTTTCTTACTAATGATATAGTCTGCTGAAATCAATTTTGATTCAGCAGGCTTTTTCACAGCTAATTTAATCTAATTTAGTATTGAGCAATGCCAATAATTCTTCAATATGTAATCAAAAATCACTTACTTAATTATGCTATAATCAATATAAGTGCTAAATTGGATGTTACTGCAAATAATTAAAACTAATTTAAGTGGTAAGAATGTCTGTGTAAAATTATTGACTTCTATCATTTAAAGAGCTTCATTAGTTATATTGTATAGATTCAAACATGAAAGAGAGTGAAAAGAAATGGGTCGTAAGTGGAACAATATTAAAGAGAAAAAAGCATCAAAGGATGCGAATACGAGTCGTATCTATGCTAAGTTTGGTCGAGAAATTTATGTGGCTGCCAAGCAGGGTGAACCAGATCCTGAAGCAAACCAAACTTTAAAATTTGTTCTAGAACGTGCAAAAACTTACAATGTGCCGAAAGCCATTATTGAACGTGCCATTGAAAAAGCTAAAGGTGGTTCTGATGAAAACTATGATGAACTTCGTTATGAAGGATTCGGACCAAATGGATCTATGGTCATTGTAGATGCATTAACGAATAACGTAAACCGCACTGCATCAGATGTACGAGCTGCCTTCGGTAAAAATGGTGGTAATATGGGTGTCAGTGGGTCAGTTGCATATATGTTTGATGCAACAGCTGTTATTGGTTTAGAAGGTAAAACAGCTGATGAGGTACTCGAACTATTAATGGAAGCTGATTTAGATGTTCGTGACATATTAGAAGAAGATAACGCAGTTATCATTTATGGAGAACCTGATCAATTTCATACAATACAAGAAGCTTGTACAAATGCAGGTATCACTGAATTTTCAGTAGCTGAAATTACAATGCTTGCACAAAACGAGGTAGAACTTCCACAAGATGCACAGGTGCAATTCGAGAAGTTAATAGATGTATTAGAAGACTTAGAAGATGTTCAACAAGTTTATCACAACGTTGACATTAAATAACAAAGGGGGACAGCCCCCCTTTTTTGCTTTGACGTGTTAACGTTGAGGGGACAGACCCCTTGTTATTTCATCCATTGATTTGTCATTGTTTATTTGCATAGAAAGTGTGATCGTGTAGTCATTTGGATCTTTTAAAATGAGTTCACGTGCATTCCATGGTTGGTCAATGGGACCTTCAATTACTTTAGTATTCGCTGCTAAAGCTCTTTCGAAAAATTGATGAACATCCTCTACTGATAGGTTTACAACGATCCCCTGTTTACTGCACTTATCTTGGCTATTATCCTTCAGCAACAAAATATCTTGATACTTTTCACCACGAATATGAGCCATAATTGTGTTACCCTCCTTATCTGGTAGCTCGAATATTGAGTTAAAGTTGATAACCTCGTTGTACCATTTCAGTGAATCATCCATGTTTTTTACTGAAAGTTTGACGAATAATGGCATTGGATAATATTCCATGTTACTTCCTCCTTTGACTAATGATAATTCAAAGATACGCCATCACGTTACGTGGGGGTCAAGAAGTTAAAAGTAACTTAGTATCATCTCTTCAATGATTATTTCTTCCCTAAATAATATTTACATACTTCAAATTAGTAGTCGATAAAATAGTTGAAGACTTATTGTATGGTATCGTACTATTTAAATATATTAATAATTTTAAGGGGGCTTTTAAATTGATTAAAGGGATAGGTCACACAGCTTATACTGTTAAGAATATGGAAAAATCGCTCCATTTTTACTGTGATATTTTGGGGTTTCAAAAGTTATTTGAATTAAAGAATAGTGATGATGAACCTTGGATTGTTTATTTAAAAATAAGGGAAGGGCAGTTTATTGAGTTATTTTATGGTGGTAAAAAAACGAATGAAGTAGATGGAAGTACAATTGGTTATGCTCATTTATGTTTAGAAGTTACTGACATCCATGAAATTGCAAATTATTTAAAGAAAAATGGCTTAAAATTAGATGTAGAGCCTTTGCAAGGGTTAGATTTGAACTTTCAATGTTGGGTTAAGGATCCCGATGGTAATGCAATTGAATTTATGCAAATGAACCCTGATTCGCCACAAATGAAGAATTAAGCTGTGTAGTTATTTTTTATTACAATGGGTTCTTTCGTAAGCTTTGTTGCTAATTTTATTAAAAATGGACTGTATGATGAGTTTTATAAGAGCTCAACCATTGTAAAAGTAGCAAATGTGCCACGAATGCTAGATGTATATGTTTAATGAAAAACAACAATCAATGCGAAAACACCCTTACATATTGACGCAAAATGGAGATTTCATCCCATAGAGGTTGATTTTAAAGAAGAAAAGATGTCGCAAGCATTAGTTATATACATATTTAACTTTAGTACGAACAGTCAATACGAGAATTACCTTTTAAATAGAGAAGGGTGAGCTTTTGAAACTACGGCAAATGGCAGTGGCTTTTCTAATCAATGAGGAGCAACAAGTGTTATTTCTTCAAAAAAAGCCAAAAGACACATTTCTAGCAGGCTTGTTAGTGCCAATTGGTGGCCATATTGAAGGAGAAGAAATATGTGATCCTAAATCTGCCTGTATAAGGGAGATAGCAGAAGAAACAGGTCTATCTAGTAGTTGCATAGATAACTTAACTTTGCGATACATTGTTCATCGATTGAGTGAAACTAAAGAAATAAGGATACAATATGTGTTTTTTGGGAATGTGTCTAAAGACTCTAAGTTAATCGAAAGCGATGAAGGGTCATTATGTTGGACAAATTATAATGAAATTTCTAACATTAATGTCTCAGCGACAACTAAAGAGATTGCTAAGCATTATGAAAAAACTGCAAAACTATCAAAGAACGTATATGTAGGTTCAATGAAATCATTAAATGGAGATCCTGTAGTCACATGGGGGTTGTTAGAAGATTGGGAAAAACCCTCGTTAACTTAACAGATCAAAGGTAGGGAACGATAGTAATAGAATTATAGCTATTTAAATGGCTGAAAGTTAATTTGCAGTCGAAAAAAGTAGTAGGAAGTTCACTTAGTCAACTCAAACAATTTATACATAAGCGGGAGTTAATATGGAAAAAGAATTAATTAAGGTCTTTGACGAGTCCCAAAATGAATGTGGTGTAGCTACTAGAGATGAAGTACATAAATTTGGTTATTGGCACGAAACATTTCATTGCTGGTTTATTAGAAAAGATGATGGAAAAGATTATATTTATTTTCAAAAACGGAGTGCAATTAAAAAGGATTATCCTAACCTTTTAGACATTACAGCTGCTGGACATATATTAGCTCATGAAACGATGAGCGATGGAGTGAGAGAAGTTCATGAAGAGCTTGGTATTCAAGTAACGATGGAAGAACTTGTTTCATTAGGGATCTTCAAATATTGTGTGATTCATGAACAATTAGTCGATAAGGAAATAGCAAATGTTTTCCTATTAGATTATAAAAGTAATATGGAAAACTTCAAACTACAAAAGGAAGAAGTATCGGGAATTGTGAAAGTCGATTTTAATCACTTCAGTGAACTGTGGTTAGGAGGTAGAACAGATTTAAACATAGTTGGATTTGAAATTGATGAGAATGGGAGAAGATTGCCTATAGATCAAATTGTGAGTAAAGCCGAATTTGTGCCACATGAGCAGGTGTATTATGAAAGTATTATTTCGAAAATAAATAAATACATCAAAAAAAATTGATTTAATCATTGACATTTAATAACATCGCATATATGATGATTATATCAAAAAAAATTGTTTTAATAAGTCCTTAGTATATTTTTTGTATATAGATGGCTGTTTTCGGATTAACTGTTGCTTTTCGTAATAAGAGCTAAGCATAAATAAAACTAATTTTCGGTTGCATCTTTTCTTCTCTAAAGACTATAACAATTATATTAAGTAGAAACTTAAATACAAGTGAAAAAAAGCAATAAAGTTTACGAACAGAAAGACAACGCTTATCATCGTCATATAGAAGAAAAGGTGCTAGCAGTATAAGAGTTGATGAAAAACAATAAGCAATATTTAGAACAATATATAAAAGGGAGTGGTAATGTGGAGAACATTATTCCATTAAATGATATATCAGCAGAACGGACATTTGAGACTTATGAAATGAAGTTTAAAGCACTTGCGGACAAAAAAAGGTTACAAATTATGAATATTTTAACGCAAAAAGGGGGTATGTGTGTATGTGATTTAGCCCCATTAGTAAATATGACTCAATCTAAATTATCATATCATCTGAAAATATTATATGATGCAAACATTTTAACAAGAGAAACGAGAGGAACATGGAGCTACTATGAGCTAAATATGGAAGAAGTCAACCATTTGCTTTCTGAGGAACTATGTTGCTTATTTAGGCCAAAATCTTAATTTTTTTTAGACTATTAATCAACTTTTTTTAATTAATATATCAATTTTTTTTGATTTATATAAATATATAAGCCAATTATAAGGAGGAAGAAAATGTGGATTAATACATTACATAGCTTTTTGTATATTGCATTAGAATTAACAGTTTTATTTGTCGTAATTTCGTTTGTCATTAGTTTATTACAAGGCTTTATTCCATACGAAAAAATTGAGAAAAAGTTAATAGGGAAAAACAAAATAATCGCAGCTTTTTCAGCAGTCATATTTGCATTTATAACACCGTTTTGTTCATGCTCGACAATTCCAATTGTAGTTAATATGTTAAAGAAAAAATTACCCTTTGGGATCGTAATGATCTTCTTATTTTCTTCACCTGTTCTTGACCCGACTATTTTAACGGTGATGGGAGTTATTCTAGGTTGGAAGGTAACGATTATTTATACAATCGTCACAACAATGATCTCGATTATTATTGGATTTATTCTTGAGGCACTTGGTTTTGAAAAGTATGTCAAAAATGTTGTGATGTCTGGGTATGAGGAACGACAGAAAAAATTTAACTTTAAACTAGCAATAAAGGAAACAATTGATCTTATGAAAAATGTATACCCATACCTTATTATTGGTGCTGCAATTGGTGCAGTTATTCATGGTCTTGTACCTACAGAATGGATTTCTAGTGCATTTGGTAATGAACACTGGTGGTTAATTCCTATTGCAGCTATCGTTGGAATACCGTTATATATAAGGCTTTCTAGCATGATTCCTATTTCACAAATATTAATAATGAAAGGGATGGCGTTAGGTCCAGTAATGGCAATGATGATCAGTTCAGCAGGAGCCAGCTTACCAGAAGTCATTTTATTAAAAACAATCTTTAAAAAAGAGCTAGTTACAACGTTTGTACTTTCTGTAGTCATTATGTCAACCATTTCAGGCTTTATTTTCTATATGATCTAACAATTCAGGTAGGAGTATCCGAGTAAGGAGGTGAAGTCGGTGTTACGTTTAATAAATAAATTGATAAAGAGTGATAAAGCTGAATCAAACTGCTGTACTGTAAAGATTAAAGAAGCTAGTGACAACAAAATACAGCAAGCTAAGTAATATGACATACCATACATAAACGTGTGGTATTTTTTTATTGGAATCGATTTACAATTTATAGAAATTGTATTATTATTACTTATAATAAAGTACTACGTCATACATAGTAATATGTTGTAATTGCGAGGTGAGTGCAATGAGTGAGATAAGCATTAGTCGAGAGTTGATTCGTGGAAATATTGATACGATTATTCTTTGCGTACTGTTGGAACACGATAATTATGGTTACGAAATAATAAAAGCAATTGCAAAGAAAAGTAATGGAACATACGAATTGAAGGAAACTTCATTATATACAAGTTTGAAAAGACTGGAATCACAGAAGCTAATTCAATCTTATTGGGGAAATGAAAGCCAAGGGGGGAGAAGGAAGTATTATAAGATAACCTCATTGGGAACAGAAACTTATCGAAAGAACCTTAGCGCTTGGAAAACTGCAAAAACGCTAATTGATCAATTAATTGAGTGAAAGGAGGCGTCAAGGTGAATGATTTAGAAAAGCATGTAAACCGCTTATTTAAAGGGTATGTGGAAAGTGCACAAATTAGAGAATTGAAGGATGAAATATTAAGTAATCTAGAAGCGAAAGTAACAGATCTTACTAACGATGGAATAGCTTATCATCAAGCAGTTAAACTTGCGACACAAAATATTGACAGTATCCAAATGTTAATTGGAGATCACAAGGATGTTTTTACAAATCAATATAAAACTGAAATGCTCCAGTACGGTTTGTTGTATGTCATTATCTCTTGGATCGTCACGATACCTATGAGTATTGTTGGAATGGGTAAGCTACTGTCGACTGTTTTGCTCATTTCCTTGTTCATCATCGGGATATTGTTCTTACTATTCAGTAGTATGAAAGATGAGGCTTTCATTAATAAAGTATCAAGATTCAATTTAAAATCAGCATTTTTATATAAAAAAATTGTTTGGAATATATGGATATTATTTATAGTTGTTTGCTCAATAAGTACAATTGGCATGCAGTTTGGAAGTGATATTTGGTTTGGGAGATCTATTGATATTAATGGACCATACCAATTATTGATTTTAGTTATCAGCCTTGTATTACCGGTCGTTTCAATTATTATCCCTTTACTTTTCAGTAAAGCCGTAAAGCTTATTCAAAAATATGAAGTAGGTGGATGAAATGAATTTTAGAAGCAAATTAATTATATTGTTATTAATATCAGGGTTAGGGCTGTATGGAGTTGTTAATGTGATCGTATTGCCAAAAATAAATGCAAATGAAAAACAATATGCCATAGAACAACAAGACCCACTAACACATGACTTTGACCGTATTCTAAGTTATAAAAATCAATACATGGGAAATGCTGCGAATCTGGGTATGCTTTTTGATCACTTACCATTAAACGATATTCAAAGAACTTATCAATCGTACCCAGAGTTACTTACTTTTGAAATTATCTATCAGGAAAAAATATTAAATAGTAACAAAGAAAATGTTGAAAGAGCTTTTATTTACAATGCGACAGCTGCTTTTGCGCTCATAGATAACTTAGAAGGTTTATATTTTTCACTTGATGATGAAAGGTATAAAGTTTCACGTACAAGTCTTGAGCAATGGTATGGGGTAGATTTGAGAAGTTTAACGCATAAAAGTATATGGGAAGAAAAAATCCAAAACAGGTTAGCTGATAATAATATTAGTATAACAACAGTATTTGAAAGAGAAACATATTGATTGTTCTTATATTCATGAGAAGTGTTGATTAAAGCCGAATAGTGAGCTTTAACAGAAAAAACAAGTCGATTCCATTAGTGAAGGAGTCGACTTGTTTTGTTTTATGCATTAATTACTACTTCATAATTTGGTAATAATGATCTTTCTCTCATAATTATTATTGATTCATATGAATGGAATACAAACTGCTTCATAGTTTTCATTGCAAAACAATAAGCAAAGCAATTTTGTAACTTTCTGATGGTGGTATTGCCTACAACAAGTGATAACACCTTGTTTAAAGGATAATACATAGATTCAGCATGGAAGGAAACGATATTGTTTAAAAGGAGGTTAACTGTATGGATAACAAACAAGTTAAAGCAGGAGATCAGGTGTATGTGATATATCGCAACCCTCATACCCCAAATGTAGCAAATATTGAGCAAGCTGAAATAGTAGCACATCCAGAAAATAACAATGATGTTGCACTTTTTCTTCATGAATCTTTTCATTTAATTGACGAGGATGATGCAGTTTATCCTACGTATGAAGAAGCAGAAAAAGCGTTCAATAATATATTTGATTACGAACAAGACTAAACTAACATGACTATTGAATTTACGGTAGGTTATAACATTAATTATTCATGGGACTGAGACTTATATTTTATGTAGTTACAATTCGGACATTACGATAAGGAAGTGAAATATATGGTAAAGCCCTTTATGCCACAGCTTGTCTACTATGAACCTAATGCTATAACTTATAAGCTTGGTGAAGAGCTTTTAGATAAATTTAACGACTTAGGCGTCGAAATAAGAAAAACGACCTCTCATAATCAAGTAAGGAATATACCAGGTGAAGGTCATTTGCAACAATATCGTAACGCTAAATCAACGTTAGTGATAGGTGTTAGAAAAACGTTAAAATTTGATTCATCGAAGCCTTCGGCTGAATATGCACTTCCTTTGGCGACTGGATGTATGGGACATTGTCATTATTGTTATTTACAAACGACGATGGGAAGCAAACCTTATATTAGAACGTATGTCAATGTAGAAGAAATTCTTGATCAAGCTCATCAATATATGGTTGAGCGTTCACCAGAGGAGACAAGATTTGAAGCCTCTTGTACTTCAGATATTGTAGGGATCGATCACTTAACACATACTTTAAAACGAACAATAGAGTATTTTGGACAAAGTGATTTAGGTAAATTACGGTTCGTCACAAAATTCTCCCACGTAGATCATTTGTTAACTGCTAACCATAACGGAAAAACTCGCTTTCGCTTTAGTATCAATGCAGATTATGTCATAAAAAATTTTGAACCAGGTACGTCGCCATTATCAGATCGAATTGATGCAGCTAAAAAAGTTGTAGATGCAGGGTATCCATTAGGTTTTATTGTAGCCCCTATTTACTTGCATGAAGGGTGGAAAGAGGGATATCGAAATTTATTCATCAAACTAGATGAACAGCTACCAAAAACACAAAGAGATGATATTACCTTTGAGATGATTCAACATAGATTTACGAAGCCAGCTAAACGTGTGATCGAAAAAAACTATCCAAAATCAAAGCTCAAAATGGAGGAAGAAGATAGAAGGTATAAATGGGGGAGGTATGGAATCGGAAAATATATCTATCAAAAAGATGAAGAGGCAGAACTTAAAGATACATTGGAAAGTTATGTAGATCAATTTTTTCCAGAAGCAAAAATTGAGTATTTTACTTAAGCTGTTTTCTGATGGATAAATGTAGAACCTTAACTAGCAATAAAACATGAGAGTTACAAGAAGTCTTCGGTGTTGATCTAGCTTGCAATATTACTTTTATGCCCTGGGCCTTTTCTTAAAAAGTTTGATAAAGTCTTGCTTTTTCCGTAGCATTTCTGGTACCTTCTCTCTTTTAAAACTGACAATTGTAGTAAAGAAGCCTACGAAAAGAGCCTAAGAAAATATATATGAGGAGCTATTTTATGGACTTGCAAAGTGGTAAATTTTATTGGCCGACAACTTATAACAATCCTCCATCATATCCTGTGTTAGAAGAAGACATCAATTGTGATGTTCTTATTATAGGTGGAGGGAGTTCTGGTGCACAATGTGCTTATTTACTCAGTGAAACTGATTTAAAGGTGGCTGTTGTTGATAGAAGACAAATTGGACAAGGCAGTACAGCTGTAAACACTGCTTTAATACAATATTTGGGAGATAAAATGTTATTCGAACTAGTCAATAGTTTTGGTGAACAATCGGCTATTTTACATACAAAATTATGTGAAGAAGCAATGAATGACATCGAAAAAGCTGCAATGCAAATGAAAATAGACCCGGAATTCAACCGTAGAGATAGCCTTTATTATGCTAGTGATGAAGAAGGAGTAGAAAAGTTAAACAAAGAATATCACTTTCTTCATAAACATCACTTTCATGTCGATCTATTAACTGAAAGACAGATTAGTGAGCGGTATCCTTTTGCTAAGAAATTAGCTTTGCATATTTATGATGATGGGGAAATTAATCCTTATAAATATACGCATGGTCTGCTAATGGAGTCTCAACAGAGAGGAGT
Source organism: Bacillus sp. SM2101 (assembly GCF_018588585.1). NCBI lineage: Bacteria > Bacillati > Bacillota > Bacilli > Caryophanales > Bacillaceae > Bacillus > Bacillus sp. SM2101. Next base: position 32,318 of record NZ_JAEUFG010000029.1, on the reverse strand, counting down.
TCAAATATTTGAGCGAACTAGAATTAACGGTCATAAGTTTGAGAACGGTTCAACAACTTTTTTTACAGCAAATAAGCATGCTATTAAAGCAAAACATGTGATTATTGCTGCTGGCTATGAAGGATTAGAATTTAAAAAAGAAAAAAATGGGTACTTAACTAGTTCCTATGCTATCGTAACTAATCCTGTAGATGACTTTTCAGGCTGGTATAACAAAACATTGATTTGGGAAACTGCTCGCCCTTACATTTATATGCGGACAACACCTGACGGTCGAATAATTATTGGAGGCTTGGACGAGAATACCCACTATGCTAATGATCGTGATTCGAAAATTATTCATAAAAAGAAGAAATTAGTAGAGGAATTCAATAAATTGTTCCCAAACATAGCAGTTAATCCAGATTATTATTTAGGTGCTTTTTATGGTGGCACCCGTGAAGGATTACCTATGATTGGACAATATGAAGAATTCCCAAGCTGTTATTTTATGTATGCATATGGTGATAACGGAATGGTTTATAGCGGAGTGCTAGCAAACATATTAAGAGATGTCATAACAAAGGGCTCACATCCAGCGATGGAGCTGTATGGAAAACATCGAGCTTCATCTATGTAGACTGTTGTAAATAAGGGCATAAGTGCATCTAGTTTTAATTATTTTGTCTGAAGTGTCAGGAATGTTTAAGCTAACTAAGAGCTGTGTAGTAAAAGGGTTCGTATGCTACACAGCTCAATTGTTTTGTGAAGGCTGTTTTCGCACTAATTGTTGCTTTACGTAATTAGAGATAAATACGATTATAACTAACGTTCGTGGCATCTTTTCTTCTGTCAACGATGCAAACAGTATAATACTATTTTTTTATGATACTAATTTGCACAATAGAGAAAAGTTTGGGATAAGAGCCTTTGTAAATGACATATGGCAATATGATATTATGCGCTGAAAATTATACATTATATAATCAAAACGAAAAATAAATTACTCTTAAGAGTAATTTATAGTTGCTTTCAAATGGAATAAATATTACTATATAAAGTAAGGAGGTGTTATTATGGAAAATTTAAGACTAAATGTCACTTTATTGCGTAGAAGAGTTCCGAATTTAACGAGTGCTGCAAAATCTGTAGGTTTACGGCCAGCTACTGTTTCTAATTTATGTACCGGAAAAATTCCTGTAGGGCGTTCTGAAGTTCGTACGTTGGTTGCACTTGCATCATTGGCAGAATGTAGTTTAGACGAATTAATATTAAGAGGGGAGAAGGTTAACATGGTTGAAACGGGAATAAAAGCATTAGATTTGTTTGCACCGTTAACGAAAGGGGGAACTGTCGGTTTAGTAGCCCGTCCTGGAATGGGGCAGCTAGTCGTCATTGCTGAAATGCTCGAGCGACTAAAAAAAGAAGGCTATTATTCAATTATGTTAAAACCAGAAGGCGAGCACCCAGAAATAAATGATATCGAAAAGATTGTGGATCTCGTAATAAATTCAATCGACGATGCTTATGAAAAGATGGTTAGCATAGGGAAAGCAAAAGAAATTACTTTTGTAACAGACCGCTCTCATGTTATTTCAGGTGAAATACATCGTTTGCAAGAACGACTACACGATGTAGGTGTTGAATCAGTAACTACTTTCCTTGTTGATCTAAAGGGAGAGGCAGTCGATGAAGACTTACCGTATGGTCCTTTAGAAACATTATGGCAATTTGACGCTGACCTTGCAGCAAGGCGTAAGTTTCCAGCAGTGAACCCCATTTTTTCAACATCCTCAGTTCTTGAAGGAGCACATATTGACCCAACCCACCTTACGATTCAACAGCGTGCAAGAAAATTATTACGTCGCTACCGTGAATTGCGTTCAATAGTAAATATTAAAGGAGAAAAAAGCCTACCAGCCTCTGAAGTACAGACGTATAAGAGAGGACAACGACTTGAGGCGTATTTAACTCAACCATTCTATGTTGCTGAGTCTTATAGTGGACAGAAAGGAATGACGGTAAGTCTTCAGGATACGTTAAGTGATGTTAGAAAGATACTAGATGGATCATTTGATTCAGTTGACGTTGAGAAGATGAACTACGTAGGGAAACTTATTTAATTAGAGTAACTAAATTACTCATAAGAGCAAAAGTTGTAGAAGTTTAATCTATATTGTGTATTTGTTAGATTGAAAAAAAGCTGTTTTAAGCATGCCAACAAGTGATGTGCAAAAAAACAGCTTTTTATAGGTTTAAAAGTATAAACGTATTGGACCGTGCTTACACTTTACATTTTTCGTAAGTGAGATTCCTTCAGCATGTTACTTAGGTATTTCTTAAGATAATGCTTCAGTTAATTGAGGAACAACTTGCTTTTTACGTGAAACAACACCTTTGAGAATAGCAGTATTGTCTTGTAATGATACATTGAATGCTTTTTCTACAGCATTAGCAGATTCACCTAGTGCAATAGCAGTTGAATCATTCGTTAAAATGTCAGTTACAACGAATAAAAACAAATCTAAACCTTTATCATTAATAACATTTGACATCGCTGTTTCTAAGTTGTTTTTACGAGTAAGAACATCAGCTGTATCTACTGTGTTTACTTGTGCAATTTCAACTTTAGCAGTACCCATTTGGAATTCTTTTGCATCAAGGGATATCATCTCACTAGGAGATTTATCACTCAAATCTGCACCAGCCTTCAGCATGTTTAAGCCATACTCTTCGAGATTCACCTCTGCAATTTCTGCTAATTCACGAGCAGCAGCTACGTCTTCTTCCGTGCATGTCGGTGATTTGAATAATAATGAATCAGAAATGATTGCAGATAACATTAATCCAGCAATTTCTTTTTTAATTGATACACCGTGCTCTTTATATAGCTTGTTTAAGATCGTAGCTGTACAACCAACTGGTTCAGCACGATAATACAAAGGGTCACTCGTTTCAAAATTAGCAATACGGTGATGGTCAATAACTTCGAGTACACGAACGCTATTGATATCATCCACACTTTGCTGACGCTCGTTGTGGTCAACTAAAATGACACTGTTTACTTCATTTGAAACTGTTTCAACTAAACGTGGGGCATCTATATGGAAATGGTCTAAAGCAAATTGTGTTTCTCCATTTACTTCACCAAGGCGTACAGGCTCAACGTTCATCCCAATTTGTGTTTTTAATTCCGCATAAGCTATTGCAGAACAGATTGTATCTGTATCTGGATTTTTGTGTCCGAAAATGAGTGTTTTTTCCATTCATATTCTCCTTCACTTATTCATTATTAATAGGATTCCAGTCGAAATCCTTTATTAAAATATGATATATATACTAACAACATATTTTATCATATATGAATACTTACAATAAAGATTTATATCGATAACGAGCTGTAGACTGTTTTGTAAATTATGTTATGATTGGTGAAAATTAGATAGGAGAGTAGAGATGTCATACATATTAATTAAAAATGGTGAAATATACAATCCTAACTATCACGGAAAAGCAGACATATTAATGATTAACGATAAAATCGTGAAGATAGCTGAGGATATTTCTGTAGAACATGGTCTATTTGATGTGGAAGTCATTGATGCAATGGACAAGATCGTCGTTCCAGGGTTTATTGATCAACATGTTCACCTAATAGGTGGTGGTGGCGAACTTGGTTTTTATAGTAGAACACCTGAGGTGGTGTTATCTGATCTTGTGCAAAATGGAATCACTACCGTCGTTGGATTGCTCGGAACAGATGGTGAAACAAGGCATATTGAATCCCTCCTCGCAAAGGCTCATGGTTTAGAACATGAAGGAATAACGACATTTATCCATACAGGTTCATATACAATACCGAGTGTCACGATTACAGGTAGTGTGAAGAAGGATATTATGTTTATTGATAAAGTAATTGGTGTGAAGGTCGCGCTTGCAGATCATCGGTCTTCACAAATGGCGGATCAAGAAATAATTCGTTTAGCTTCTGAAGCAAGAGTAGCAGGTATGTTAAGTGGCAAAAGTGGTATGGTGCATATCCATGTAGGAAGCGGAGGCGCTCGACTTGATCAGTTATTACGAATTGTAGAAGAAACTGACATTCCTATTACTCAATTCATGCCTACACATGTTTCAAGAACGAAGGCGCTACTAGAACAAGCTATTCAGTTTGCACAAGTTGGTGGTCGTATTGATATATCAACATACGCAGAGGTTTATAACAATGACGAAATCACACCGAGTGATGCCGTAGTAGAATGTTTTAATCATAAAGTTCCGGTCGAAAACATTACGATAAGCTCTGATGGAAATGGAAGCTTACCTGTTTATAATGAAAACAGTAACATCATTGGGTTAGATGTAGGTAAAGTGGATACTCTATACACTGTTTTTAAGCACTTAGTTACGAAGAAAAATATCGACCTTGCTGATGCTTTAAAAATCGTAACCTCTAATGTTGCTAAAGCAATTGGTGCGTATCCACAGAAGGGTTTGTTAAAAGAAGGTAGTGATGCAGACATTGTTATTCTAAATGAACAAACTCTTAATATTGAACATGTATTTGCAAAGGGACAACAGGTGGTCAAGGATAGGCAAGTAATTGTGAAAGGAACATTTGAATAATTAGATATATGTAAAAAGGTACTAAGCATAATATTGTTTAGTGCCTTTTTCGCTGTTTTTGTATAAAGGTGAATGAAATAAGAGTTGAAGACAGCTCTGTTAATGGCGAGTTATACATAAATGACGTTTAAGTTTTTTACTTCCAGCAACTTTAGTTACAGTTGTTGGAAGAAAAAAGATAAGAAGTATACTGTTCATGAAGTTGTAACACCTATACGGGTATGGGTAATATATAATATAGTTGTAAATAAAATTTTTAAGTAAGGAGGAATAAAAAGTGAGTGCGCAGCAACCATCTATAGGCATTATTCTAATGAGTGACGAGCTTGAAAAATTACATGCAGGTGCATTAGTCGGATCAGTAGCATCGATGTCAGGAATGAAGGTAAATGTTTTTGTAACAATGAATGCGTTGACGTCGTTTCGTATTGACCAATTCAAGAAGCAAGAATTCAAAACAGGAGTTGTTGGTAAAGAACTGCTATTAAAAGATATTCCTTTATTTGATCATTTATTAAAAGAAGGAAAAGATGTAGGGGACTTGCATATTTACGGCTGTGCGTTAGCAATGGATATTATGGGCTGGCAGCAAGATGATATGATTAACGTTTTCGATGATATTATAGGGGTCACCAAATTTTTAACAATGACACAAGGTTCACAAGTCATAACTATGTAAGAAAATATTTATTGGAGGTGTTATTCCTATGGCAGATGTTATGATCACAAGGTCTATTGATGCTCGTGGCTCATATTGTCCAGGTCCATTAATGGAGCTTATTAAAACGATTAAAACAAGTAAGGTAGGTGACATTATTGAAGTTCTTTCATCCGACAAAGGATCGGCTGTTGACATTCCCGAATGGGCCAAAAAAATGGGTCACGAAATAGTTTATTTAAAAAGAATAGAAGAAGAGTACAAAATAGCGGTCAGAAAAATGAGATAATTTTATGTAATTTGAAGGAAGGAGAGGTGTTTTTCTCCATGAAAAAAAGGATTGTTATCATCGGTGCAGGTAGTGGTGGCATGATGGTAGCGAATAAATTAGCACGGCAGTTAAATGATGAAATAACAGAAGATAAAGTTGAGATTCAATTAATTTCTAATACGGAACAGCATATTTATCAGCCTGGTTATTTATATGTTGTATTTAATGAAAAAGCCCCTGAACATTTTATCCGTCAGCAAGACACACTCGTCCATAGAAATGTTCATTTACAATTTGATGATATTGAAAAAATTATCCCTGAAAAAAATATGATAAAGTCAAAGACAACTCAATATTCCTATGATTTTTTAGTTATTGCTACTGGCTCTCACCCTAATTTTAATAGTATCCCTGGTTTACAAGAGGGAGCAGATAATTTCTATACACTTGAAGGGGCTATTAAATTACGAGATAAGCTAGTAGATATGAAAAAAGGTAAAATTCTTATTACGATTGACGTTCCTCATAAATGTCCTGCAGCTCCTCTAGAATTAGCCCTAATGTTAGAAGATTATTTTAGCAAGAGGGGTATAAAAGACGACATTACGATTAAATACACATATCCAATAGGTAGAATTCATTCCTTGCAACCAGTGTCAGCTTGGGCAGAACCGGAATTTGAGAAACGCAAAATAGAATTCGAGTCATTTTTCAACGTAGAATCAGTTGATCCACAACGCAAGGTTGTAATGACGATGGATGGTGAGGAGCATTCTTATGATCTACTCATTTCTATTCCATCTCATGAAGGGGCACCAGTGATTGTAAATTCAGGACTAGGTGATGAGATCGGCTTCATTCCGACAGATCGTTATACATTAAAAATGGCAGGATCAGATAAAATTTATGTGATAGGAGACGCCACTAACTTACCAATTAGCAAAGCTGGCTCCACAGCACATTATCAGACAGAAGTGTTAGTACCTAATATTGTGAATCGTGTTAAAGGTTTACCTGAAACTCATAGATATAATGGTAAAGTCGCGTGTTTTTTAGAAAACAGTTTAGAGGACGCAAGTATGATTACATTCGACTATCATACACCACCTAAACCAGTTGCCACTTCTGATTTTCTACATTGGTTCAAGCTAGTCTATGGTGAGTTATATTGGCTAAACGCAAGAGGAATTTTGTAAAGAAGGTGTTCATATTGAGTACTAGTGAGCAAGGAGAACACTTAGTGGTTGATCAAACGAGTGATAAAATAAAGCAATTAATGGATGCTGTTAGTCAAGCAACAACTGGAGAAATGGTTTCAGAGCTAGCTCATAAAACGGTAAAGATTACTGAAGTAGCTGATCAAATAATTCAGCCTGAAACGATAGAATTATTGACAACTCTCGTTGAAGTAAGTAAAAGTTTACAACAGACGTTAGTTGAAATTAAGCAGCTAGAAGAAAATGGCGTATTAACAACTTTAGCTCAATTGGCTGAGCTGATAAATGGTATGAAACAAGCTATGACTAGTTCTATGGTTAGTGATATGTTTGAAAAATTAATAAAAATGATCGAAGTAGCTGATGTGATGTTACAGAATGGTTCAATTAATATGGCTGAAGGTGTAGTTAACGCTTTTAACAAAGCACAATTAGATCGTAAAGGAAAAGATCCATTAACTGCAATGCAACTGTCAAGATCAATGTTTGATAGAGAGACAAGAGAAGGTTTGAGTTTACTGTTGTTTTTTTTGAAGTCCCTTTCTACAGAACTGAAATAGTCTCAAAATCCTTAAGGCGACATATCCTGTATGTTGCCTATTTTATTAGTACAAAAAAATAAATACATATATAACAAATCTACGTGGTATCTTTTGAAAGCAATCCTTTATGGTGATTCTAACAACAAAGTAAATATAAAAGCCGTAATATAAAATGAAACCTTTTAGGTTGTAGTCCGTATACAAAGATACATTCAAGCAGGAGGTGAATACAGATGTTCGTTGAATTGATAAACAATATCTTCCCTTATATATTTTCACTTAGTTTACTTATTACTACTGCACTTGTAGTGTCAGCAGTCCTTTATATTTCTAAGCAATATGTAAATAAACATCAATTTTCAAATAAAGAATACTTACAATCCATTCAGCTATCTCCTTTACTTGATCAACAAAAATCAGGAGAGGTTAAGCTTATACAACATTGGATCAATTCAAAAGTAAAACGGAAAGAAGCTCCTGATGACGATTCAGATTGTTTTCCGGTCTCATTAAGAACAAAATTACAAATGAGACGAGGAGGAAAACTGTGGTACGTCAGTCTGTATTCACAATTCTTAAGAAAAAGAGTAGTTTATTAGTTATTATTGGATTGGTCTTGTTAAGTGGCTGCCAAGCAACGGCAGAGCCAATAGATGCCAATACATCTGGATGGTTTAATCATTATTTTGTGTATACATTTTCTTATTTAATTCAATATATTGCAGCCCTGTTTAAAGGTAGTTATGGATTATCTATCATTGTGATAACAATCATCATTAGGCTAATTTTAATGCCTATGATGATTAAACAATACCGTAACCAATTGAACATGAAAGAGAAGATGAACATGATTCAGCCTGAAATGGAGGAAATACAACAAAAGCTTAAAGACAAAGCTATGAAGCCTGATGAACAAAGAAAGCTGCAACAAGAGATGTTAGAACTTTATCAACAGCATGGGATTAATCCTTTATCGATTGGCTGTCTACCAATGATCATACAATTCCCAATTTTAATTGGCTTCTACTATGCGATTCAGCGCACACCTGAAATCGCTACCCATTCATTTCTATGGTTTAACCTCGGGCAACCGGATATAATTATGGCGCTCATAGCAGCATTCGTTTATTTGATTCAGTATAAAGTATCACAAATGGGCATGAACTCACAGCAGCAACAACAATTTGCGTTTATAGGTTATGTGTCACCAATTTTAATTGGCTTATTTTCGTTAACCGCTCCAGCAGTTTTACCTCTGTACTGGACAGTCGGTGGAGTATTTATGATTTTTCAAACTGTCATTGCGCACGTTCTTTTTAACAAGAGGCTAATGCCAAATGGCAATGTTGTAGAATAATTAATGATAGACAGATTTTTATCTCCTCTCTTGCCAAATAATACTGTTTTATACAGGGTTTATAATCTTAACATTCTCATTTATAATTATCGTAATCTTATTAGGAGAATAGAGGGGGGAGATTTATGAAGGAAGTTTATATTTTATTAACGGATACCGGTACAACACTTAATAGAACAATTAAACTTGTCACACATGCCCCATATAATCATGCTTCAATAGCATTAGATAAAGAGTTGAATGAAGTGTTTAGCTTTGGACGTAAGCAACCAATTAACCCTCTATACGGTGGATTTGTACAAGAGGACTTTGTGAAAGGTACTTTTAGTTGGTACCCTGAAACAACGTGTGCTATTTATAAATTAGAAGTAAATGAACGTATTTATAATAAAATGCTGCGACTTATTGCAGCTTTTAAAAAGAATAAGAAATGGTACTATTACAATTTTATAGGATTGTTTGGTGTACCTATTAACCATCCAATTGAAGTTCCTTCATCCTATTTTTGTTCGCAGTTTGTTGCAGAGATTTTGAGGCGTAGTGGTATAAAGCTTTTTAATAAGCCTAGTTCACTAGTCTCACCAAATGATTTCCGCAACGCTAACAAACTAGATTTAGTCTATGAAGGAAAAATCTATGACTATCCTGAATTAAAGCTTAGTTATAATCCGAAAAAATATAATAGTTTTCCATTTCGAAAGTATGTAGCTCAACAAATTAAAGCAGCCTTTGATGGAAATAGTGATGAAAGAGAATATTATTTTCGAGATGGATTTGTCAAACCGAAAAAGATATTGTTTGAAAGAAAGATAAGAGACGCTTCATCTATCATTAAAAAATAAAGGCACTTCTTGAAAGATTTGTTAATATAATGGCTAAATAAGGACAGATGAAACGATTGCTAGCTGTTCATTTCGGATTTAATTATAGCTGCTATCACAGCCTATGAACATCAAACTACACCTCCAATGTTACTGATTAGTAATAACAGGAGGTGTAGTTTTTTTACGGTAATAAATATAAAAAGAGTGCTAGTATTTAATCAAACACTTTGACAGTAGACGCTTCAAAATCTAAGAGTTCGTTAGTTGTTTGTTCTAGTAATGCAACATTAAATAGATATTCTCCAGGTTTGTTGAATGTACCAATAATGTTGGCACATGTGTTTAGTATAACAGGGTCAAAGATATGAACACCTACTTCATTAAACTCTATTGGAGTCCCATCACTAAATACAAATTCTATATCATTAGCTTGATCGTGATCTCCTAGTGCTACTAATACTTTTGTATCTATATCTGCATCAGTAGTAGAGAAGGTACACACTTGAATAAATTCTTGTACCCCAACTTCTGCATTTATAGGTTCTCTAAGTCGGACACAAAACGCCAGTTTTCATACACCTCCTTATATAAAACTACTTTAGTATATGAACTGATCATTTAAGAGATTGGACAAAATGTATAATTTACAAAAAAAGGTATGTATCTTGGAGTGTAGGTCTATTTGTATAGAGTAGGAATATAGTTTGTAGTTTGTAATGGTGGAGAAAGATAAGTTTTTCTTATGTTTACATATAAAAATTTAAGAATTTTCTTATGTTAAAATCGAGAGTAAGATATAACTAGAATAACATTCATGTGATTTGAGGTGTACGAATGGTTATACAAATTATATTATTTAACGGCTTTGATGAATTAGATGCAATTGCTCCTTATGAAGTTTTAAAGCGTTCGAATGAAATAAAAGACTATTTTCAAGTAAGTCTTGTCACGTTAGATGGGCAAAAGGAAGTAAAAGGCTTTTATGGTTTGAAGGTAAATGTAGATGCTACAATCTCCGTTGAAAAACGTCCAGATATGTTAATAGTTCCGGGGGGTGGATGGAACCATAAAGGGGAGCAGGGTGCTAGAAAAGAAGCAGAACGCGGTGTTTTACCTCAGATAATCAAACAATTTTACGAACAAGGAACGATTATTGGTGGTGTATGTACAGGTGGAATGTTAATGGCGGTTTGTGGGATAACAAAAGGTCGTACAACTACAATGCATCACCTAGCATCAAAAGAAATGGCCGCTCTAGGTTGTGAAGTGATCGGTGCAAGAATAGTAGATGATAATAAGTTACTTACTGCAAGAGGAGTCACGTCAGGTGTTGATTTGGCTTTATGGTTAATAGAACGGTTTGTTGGATCGGATGTAGCCTATGCAGTGGAAAAGAGATTAGAGTATGAGAGAAGAGGAACGGTGTGGAGAACGAGTGCGACTGATAGCAATTAAACTATCATCTTTGTTTTAGCATAAGTTTTGTTTTGTCCGTATTTTAATAAGTTTGAAGGGAATTAGAAGTATACCTAACCAATACGAATTAATCTTGTGTAGTATTATATGTTACTTATCACTTTACATTCTTCTCGACAATAATTGAGTGTAAATTTATGTAGAAAGGGGCTTAATCATGATAGCTGTAAAACAGATAAACCCTGAAGACACTTATGAAATACGTAATGAAGTATTGCGCCCTCATCAAACAATAGAGGCATGTAAGTACGAGCATGATCATCATCATCAATCATTTCATTTAGGAGCTTTTGTAAATAACAGCATAGTAAGTGTAGCCTCGTTCTATAACGAGTGTCACCCGTTGATTGACGGTCATGTACAATATAGGCTAAGAGGGATGGCGACTTTGAAGAAATATAGAAATAATAATGCAGGTAGTCGTTTGATTAATTATGCAGAAGCATTGATGAATGAAAAAAATGTGGACTCTTGGTGGTGTAATGCGCGTGTATCTGTATGTGATTACTACGAAAAATTAGGCCTTTTACCACAAGGTGAAATATTTGAAATTTATCCAATTGGCCCTCATAAGTTAATGTATAAGGTTTTTTAATTAGGTTGTTTTCGTAACAAGTATACAACTAGGTTTAAGGCATATTTTCTTTTGTACAACGATGACTGTTGAGTAAAAGACGTTTTTATCTTCTATATTAGGAACGATAGATTTAAAAATAGCCTAAAATATATAACCTTTGTTACAATTACATTATTTTGAAAGTAATTAGAGAAAGTGGACATAGATCATTCTAATCTACTATGATTTATCTCATAAGGTGTTAAAATAAACTTTAATTATCTGAATGTTAAAATAATCATGCTGATGAGGGGGGGAGAAATATAATGAAAACAATCGGGCTGCTTGGTGGAATGAGCTGGGAATCATCCTCTATATATTACAAATTAATTAATGAAAGAGTAAAAGAAAAACTAGGAAAACACCATTCAGCAAAAATTTTAATGTACTCTGTAGATTTTCAACATATCAAAGATCTTCAATTTGCTGGGAAATGGGATGAAGCGACCGTCGAACTTATCAATGCAGCAAAGTGTATAGAAAAAGGTGGAGCAGATTTTTTACTTATTTGTACGAATACAATGCACAAAATGGCTGAGGATATCCAAACAGCAATTACTATGCCAGTGCTTCATATTGCAGATATGACGGGAGAAGCAATAAAGCAATGTGGAATAACAAAAATTGGACTATTAGCAACGAAGTTTACGATGGAGCAGGAATTTTATAAAGGGCGATTACAATCGAATGATAATATAGAAGTGATTGTACCTAATGAACGAGAGCGCAACATTATTCATAATGTTATCTATAATGAGCTTTGTTTAGGCAAAGTAAGGGATGAATCCAAGCGTCAATATGTAGAGATTATTGATAAGTTAATTGAGCAAGGAGCTGAAGGCATTATACTCGGTTGTACAGAAATAACGATGCTTATAAAGGAGCAAGACATACCAGTTCCTGTCTTTGATACGACAAAGATTCATGCTATTAAAGCAGCTGATTATGCTATGAATGAGGAATAAGAGCAATAGGTAGGAGGGGTTTTAGAAAAATTCATCTAAGAATATTTGAGTAATATAATATTACAAATGATTGTATAGCGTGACGTCTTTATTGTGTAGAAGGACGTCTTTTTATAATGTGAAAAAAGAAGTTGGATGAAAGTTAAACCTTGTCATGCTATCACATATTTACTTAAAGGTCATAGTGGCTTGTGAATCTACGATAATGCTATTAGATAAGAATTTGAGTCACATAAGCTAGCTTACCATCTGGTGTGAATATAACAGTGCTAGGCCGAAAATTAATTTGAACTGTAGCAATCAACGTATGGGTCTTAACATCAACCACTGAGACAAACTCATCATTTTGATGAGTCACATAAGCTAGTCTTCCGTCAGGGGTGAATGTAACATCGGATTGTCCGAATGGAATCATGATATTCGCAATAACGGAATGGGTTTTCACATTGATGGCAGTTAAAAAATTATCAGAGGTCTCACTGGTTACATAAGCCAATTTACCATCAGGACTAAAATCAATATTACCTGATAAGGCATTCACAGGTACAGTTGCTATGACTGTATGAGTTTTCACATCGATAACTGATACTGATGCACCTCCTCTGTTAACGACATAAGCAAGTTTGCCATCGGGGGTAAATTTAAGGCTAAATGGAGAATCACCAACTACAATTGTAGCAATGACTGAGTGTGTGTCTGTATCAATCGCAAAAACAGTTGAGTTAGGTGAGTTTCCAACAACATAAACGATGCTACCATCAGGGTTGAATGCAATATCCAATAAGTTATCAGTAACTGCAAATTCTATTGTGTTAATCAATGAATGAGTTTTTACGTCAATAACAGATATTGTGTTCGGCTCTACAATTTGAATATCTTTATTTGTAACATAAGCAAGTTTGCCATTTGGAGAAATATCTACGATGAAAGGATTTCTACTTACTTGAATTGAAGAAATAACTGAATGAGTTTTTACATCTATTATGGAAATTTTCTTACTGAGAGGGTTAGTCACGTAAGCTAATTTACCGTCTGGTGTAAATGCAATATCAACTGGGAAGTCATCTGCCAAATCATCAACTGCAACCGTAGCAGTGATTGAATGTGTTTTCACATCAATGACAGATATTGAGTCAGGTAAAGTTGTTACATAAACTAGTTTTCCATCGGGAGTAATAGCCATCCCATAAGTATCAAAAAGGCCAGTACCTACAGGGATTGTGGTGATCAGGCTATGTGTTTTCACATCAATGACAGCTATGGTCAATATGAATCACCTCTTCAAAAGTATGGATAATACAATCATATGAAGCTATAACTTGTTTTTTTCCAGTTCCTAGATTTTTTTGTAGGAGAAGAGTATAGCGCTACAGAAGGAAGTAGCTGTTGGAGTAACCTGTTAAATAGATGAAAAAAAGTTGATTCTCTGTTATGGTAGAGAGTCAACTTTTTTAACGGCGAGATGTCGGTTAAAACAATTAAATAGAGTGATTCAATACTTGATTTTTTCCTAGTTGTTTTATTGGTAGTAAATAACAACATATATATTGTAACGATTTAGGGTTTAAGGACGTCTAACAGTAGTAAATGTATTGAAACTAATATTTTGTTAGTTAGATTATTGATAATTAATGATGGGGTGTTTTGCTATCAGCAAAGATATTACACAAAAGAAGAGTAGAGACCCTTTTTTTGATAATGCAAAATTTATTCTAGTTTTGTTGGTTGTATTTGGTCATTTAAGCAGTATGTTTAGGACGCAAAATGAATTTCTAAATGTAATGCTCAATTTCTTGGCTGCTTTTAGAATGCCTGCTCTAATATTGATTGCAGGATATTTTTCTAAAAGCTTTTATAAAAAGGGATTCATAAATAAGGTTATTAAAAAGACGCTATTTCCATATGTTTTATTCGAAATCATTTATTCTTATTACAATTATGTTTTATACGATTACGATACATTTCAACTGTCATTATTTATGCCAACGATGGGTATGTGGTTTTTGTTGAGTATGTTTTGTTGGAATTTAATGTTGTTTATATTTACGAAAATTCCATATTCACTCGTATTTGCTTTTCTATTTGGAATTGGAATTGGTTATGTAGATAGTGCAGAATCATACTTTAGTATTTCAAGAACTTTTGTGTTCTTTCCGTTTTTCCTTATTGGCTATTATATGAAACCAGCATATTTCCATTGGGTAAAACAAAGTTATGGAAAGATCATATCTATTACATTATTTATTTTTTGTTTGGCTATATTTCTAGTTTTGGATCCATCTACAATGAGAATGTACCTATTAGGTAAATATTCTTTTGATACAATTGGACATTCTGCTTTGTATGGGTCATTCTTTCGCATGATGGTTTATGTAGTTATGCTTTGTGGTATTATTTCTTTTTTACCTTGGGTTCCAAAAAAACAGATGTTTTTTACGCCTTTAGGTCTTAGAACATCGTATGTATTTATTTTGCATTTCTTTTTTATTAAATTCATTAAAACACTAGATTGGTACGCTACTGGAAGTGTATGGCATATCATTATTATTCCGTTGTTAACGATAATCATCACATTTGGATTGAGTTCTAGGCCAGTCTTGTTCTTGACAAGATCGGCTATTGAATGCAAATTTGAAACAATGAATGTTAGGAAGCCATATGATTCCGTTAACAAAGCAGCTTAAAAATGCTGAACGAAAGTGTGGAAATATACGTTCTTATTAAAGCAATGAAAGAGGCTGATACAATCACTTACATGTATCAGCCTCTTTGTTATTAAAGTGTTATATTGACTGTCTTTTAGAATATTTTTTTAAATAATATTGGTGCATTGCAATGGCTTCTACTTTATTTATTTGAGCCGCACCACCGATACTTTGTACATCAATAAATATCCGACATGCTTTTTCAAGTACTTGACACGTAACGAATGCTTCGTCAATCGATCTGCCTACACAAATTGTACCGTGATTAGCTAATAGAGCACCATTTCTGCCTTTAAGTGCTTTAATAACGTTTTTTGTGAGTTTTTTTGTGCCTGATATTGCGTAGTTAGCCACTCTAATACTCGGCCCTACAATTTGTACCATATCATCTAATATTGGAGGGATTTCTTTACGAGCAGCGGCAACTGTACACCCGTGAAGGGAATGAGTATGAATAACGGAATTTACATTTTTTCTTTCCTTATATATTTCCGCATGTAAGCCACATTCTGTGGAAGGTTTTAGCTCACCTTCATATGTTAAATCCTCCAAATTGACAACGACCATATCATCAGATGTTTGATCTGCATAATTTTTACCACTTGGTGTGATAACCATTGTGTTCTCATCAACTCTTGCACTAATATTTCCCCAAGTTCCTTCTACAAGTCCGCTGGAAAGTAGTCTCTTTCCTGCGTCACAAACCATCTTCTTCACTTCAGTAACTTCCATTACATTTCCTCCTTATGTTCACTTGATAAAATCATCGTTGATTCATTTAATTTAGACGTCAGAAATAACCCAATTAACATTAAACCTATAAGTATGATCATGGCAGGCGTTAGTGATCCAGTTGAACTAACTCTAAATGCATCCATACTATAAGTGAATATCACACCTGAAATTTGCCCCATTAGCATAAGCATGCCATAGGATGTACCTTCTGGGATTGGATTAGCGATCTCTGCGCCATATTGAAAAGCGATTGGACCAACTCCCATCATGAAAAATCCTAGAAATGCACAAGACAGAAGGATTAAGCTATATTGGTGAAAAAAAGTAAGCCCAATAAAACCAGGTATAGATGCGATTAATGGAATGATTAAAAGTAAACGGCGTTGATGGAGACGATCTGAAATAATTGGGAGGATAACAGCTCCAACGAGGCCTAGTATAACTAATACACCGCCAGCGATACCTGCTTGAGAAGGGGTGACACCTCTAGGACTAAGGATATTTTCAATCCATGTCATCACTGCATTGAATACGCCCATTACGATAAAAACACACGCCATTAACACGATAAAATCTCTTTTGTATAACATTTGCTGTAACCCTTTAAATGAAAAGGTTTGTTCTGTCTCTTTATCAATACTTGGAGATGTCGGTGGATGCTCTTTGGATAAAACTAAAAATATACAAGCAGAGATGAGCGCAACAATACCATATATACTCAACATACTTTCTAAGCCGTACTGGTCAGTAAGGATTGGGGTTAACACTAAGGCAATAATCATCCCGATATAAGTAGCCATAGATGCAATTCCTGTAGCGGTAGCCCTTTCATCAACAGGAAACCAACGTGCAGCAGCCTTTGTTATGGAATTCGTTAGAAATGGCTGACCGATAGCAACACCGATTTGTGAAATAACTACTATAGTAAAGCTTGACGACATAAACCCTCTTGATAGGCCAAATACAGCAGTAATAATAGCGCCAACTGCAACAGCGATGCGAAAACCATACGTATCAACGAGCCAAGAAGCTGGTAAGGTCATTATGATATACACAACCATAAAACATATTGATAAAAATGCGATGCTAAGACTAGAAACGTTGTAATAATCTTCTGCGATACGAGTAATTGGAGCGAAAGTTAACCAAAATAAATTGGTTGTAGCAAGAATTGGAATCATTGAAATAAGAATAACCCATCTGTAACGGTAGACTTTAGGTTTTTCCATACCAACCTCCATATCATTTTTTATTAGGTAGATTTTCTAGTTATCTTTTCTATAACTTGAGTAGTATTGTGGAAATAGCAAACGATGTATACGGAAAAGAGTCTTCTGTTAGAATCGAGCCGAATTTAAATCGGCATAAGATTGTTTTAAAGAGTAGTAGATTGATTTATATGAGGATAATAACTGACTATAGATTTGAGCATTTTGTACATTGGGTTCATAATGTTTATCCGTTTTTATTAAATCATTAACACAGTTAAAATCATCATAGATACCAAGTCCAATCGCTGCACAAATTGCTCCACCAACCGCACCGGCCATTTGTGGTTGTAACACTGTGGTGACAGGCTTTTGTGTTACATCTGATAATATTTGCATCCATTGGTTGTCAAGGGAGCCTCCTCCAATTAACTTTAATGTTGAAACATCAAACCCGTAATCACGTTTGAAGTTTTCTAAAATCCAACTTAAGTTGTAAGAGACACCTTCATAGACAGCTCTCATCATATGTTCCCTTGTATGTTCTAGGCTTATATTAAATAATGTGGCCCTAGTGGTAGTAGTACTCACTGGACATCTTTCTCCTAGCATCCAAGGTGTACAAACTAAATAGTCAGAACCAGGAGGGATTTTCTTTACATCTTCATCCATAAGATCAAATATATTATCAACATTCGGATCTTGCTGTTCGTGAGAGTAGAATTGATCAGCAATCCATTGGATACAAGATCCAGCAGCTTCAGTAATACCCACAACATGAGCCATGTTGGGATCAGCACTTTGAATAACAGCAGCACCATTTTTATGCTTTAAGTTTTTTGAAGTTGAAACACATACCCATGCAGAAGTCCCGAGGTAAATATGGGCTTCCCCTTCACCAACTGCATTGGCACCAACTGCAGCACTTTGCACGTCATCACAACCACCGAAGACAGGGGTCCCTTGAAGCAATCCCATTGCATCAGCAGCCTCTTTAGTAAGGCCACCAACATTATCTATTGAGCGCACAAGAGGTGGAAGTTTATTCGTATCAATACCACAAAGTTGAAAGAAGAACTTTAACCAATCTTTTTTCTTTAAGTCAAACCCATAGGATGATGCACCAGACCATTCAATGACTGGATTGCCGGTTGATTTAAATTTAAGAAAGCCATTTACGTCTAAAAAATACTTCGTTTCATGATATACCGTAGGTTCCTTTTCTTTGATCCATAGAAGTTTTGGGATCACATCTTTGCCCATTAATTTTACGCCAACAACCGCTTTAAAAAGCTGTTCGCCTAGAAATTTCCTCATAATTCTTTTTGCTTGCAGTTCAGCTCGACCATCTACCCACGATATATTAGGTCGTAATACTTGACCATCGCTATTAATGGGTATTATACCCATTGCTTGAGTCGTGAAAATGATTCCTAATACTTCTTGTGGTGATACGCTTGCTAATTCTAACACTTGTTTTGTCGTTTTAATGATTGCGTTCCAATAGTCTTCAGGTTGTTGCTCTACCCAATTTGGGTGTGGTGTGAGTAAAGGATAGGAAGCAGTAGCACTAGCAATGATTTTTCCGTTTGTATTTACAAGAACTGTTTTATTGGAACTCGTACCTACATCATGAGAAATTAAGTATTTCCCCCCCATACAAAACCTCCACTAATAGATTAAAGGCTACATTCGTATTGATTTGTGTTACTAAGAAATACACCGTAGCCAATTAAATTACAGCATCTTTTCTTCTACTGATAATTTTTCGATCTTGTAATGACAATAAGTAACGAATGCTACAAAGTTCATGATAAAGTGTTTGGAAAATAATAGATTCCTGTAGTTGTAAGCGCAGTGGTGATGCATATTTTACTTTTAATATGGAGTCATGGTAGATGAAGGTGGCATAAACAGTACTGAAAATTCAGAAAAATACACATAATAGAAAAGCCTCTAACTATATTATATATGCTATTCCAAATATGGAAATAGTTTTTTCTGAGAAAAGTATACCTTAGTACGATTTAATAATCAAGTATATAATTAGAATATATTTTATATTCAGACTTTACAATAAAAATAGACTGATATATAATACCGTTATTAGGAAAAGGCTGTTTTCGTATGAAGGAATAACACGTATCCTCATCTTAAATACAATGATTATCCTATACAATCCCATTGAACACTTAAGAAATTAGTAATAGCTTCAATGTATACGAAAAGAGCCTAGGAAAAAGCGTAACTAGGAGGAAAAAACATTAACAATCATAGTTCGTATAACCTATCCAGGCGAGAGCGTAAGAAAATGAAAACCACAACAAATATTCTCAAGTCAGCACGTTATTTATTCCGAGATAAAGGCTATGAGAAAACATCAATAGAAGACATTACAGAAATGTCAGATATCGCAAAGAGTACTTTTTTTAAGCATTTTCCGAATAAAGAAAGTTTGTTGATTGGAATTGCAGAAGAAGAAGTAGCTGATCTATTAGATTTAATGGACGACCCACTTTATAAATCCTCGCAAACAATTGAAAAGATTAGAACCATTATGCTTAGACTTCTAGAAGATTCTTTACCCTATTTACAGCTTACAGGGCGTGTAGTTTTCTCATCAATTATTAATAAAAGTGATAAAGAAACTCCTTACTTGCAAATTAGAAGAATATTAGAAAACTTAATTAGAGAAAGTCAGGAAAAAGGTGAGATCAAAGCAACTTTTTCACAAAGTGAGATCGTTACGTTAATTATGGGTAGTTATTATGGGCTCTTATTCAGGTGGCTTGAAGAAGATTCTAAAGTAGGTGCAACTTCGGAATTAGATCACATTTTAGATATGATTTTTAAAGGAATTACCGAAGAATAAAGGGGTGTCTTTCTATGGAAAAGAAAGGATACGCAATCTCAACATGGCACGATACAGCGGAAATTTACAACAAACTTGATCATTTAATGCAACAGCCGATAAGGCCGATTAAACGTGAAGCGATGAAAGAATATCTAGATTACTATGAAACTAAATGTAGTAAATCTAAAGAAATGATTACAGAGGCAAAAAAATATATTCCTGGTGGTGTGCAGCATAATTTAGCGTTTAATTATCCATACCCTATTGTCGTAAACAAAGCAGAAGGAGCTTATTTGTGGGATATTGATGGGAATAAATATATTGATTTTCTACAATCAGGTGGGCCCATTATTTTGGGGAGTAATTATAAACCAGTTAGAGAAAAAGTAATTGAATTATTAAATGATTGTGGACCTGTTACTGGACTATTCCACGAATATGAATTTAAGATTGCAAAGTTAATTAATAAACACATGCCTGCAGTAGAAATGTTTCGTATGCTAGGAAGTGGTACAGAAGCCGTGATGGCTTCAATCAGAATTGCTAGACTTGCAACAGGGAAGAAAAAGGTTGTCAAAATTGGCGGTGCGTATCATGGCTGGAGTGACCAAATGGTTTATGGATTAAAGATCCCAGGTACAGGTAGATTTGAAGCACACGGTATACCTCGAGCAAGTACTAGGCATACGCAAGAAGTAAAGCCAAATAACTTAGGTGCATTAAGAAGGCAGCTACAGCTTAATAAGCTAAAGGGTGGTACAGCTTGTGTAATAGTTGAACCAGTTGGTCCAGAGAGCGGTACGAGACCGATATACAAAGATTACAATCATGAAGTTCGCAAACTTTGTGATGAGTTTGGTGCTCTGCTCATATTCGATGAGGTTGTAACTGGTTTTCGCATAGGTTTAGGAGGAGCTCAAGGCTATTTTGATGTAAAACCAGATTTGACGGTGTTTGGAAAAGTAATTGCTGGTGGGTATCCAGCTGCGGGCGGTATTGGAGGTCGAAAGGATTTAATTGAACGACTTGCTGCAGGTTTGGAAAGTGGTAAAAAAAGAGCATATGTTGGCGGAACATTAGCAGCAAATCCGTTAAGTGCACTTGCTGGCTACTATACAATACTAGAAATTGAGAAAACAAACGCATGTGAAGTTGCAGGAAGGGCAGGGGATCGTTTAACGAAGGGGCTTAATGAACTTATTAATAAATATAATCTACCTTTTGTCGCCTTTAACCAAGGATCTATATGTCATCTAGAAACTGCGGCAGCGATGTTTGTCAAATTAGGAATCAATATTTTAAGTGCACTCGGCGAAATTAAAAAACGGAAGCACATGATGGAGGAGATGGGTGCTGCTTATATGGCGGAAGGAATCGTTTCGCTGGCAGGAAGTAGACTATATACTAGCTTGGCAGATACTGATGAAGTGATTGATGATGCACTTAATCGTTTTGAGCGAGTTTTTCAAAAAATTGAAGGTGCGCATGTTTAACTGTTAATTGGATGAAATAAGATGAAGATGAGGGGTGTCTTATAATTAACGTTAAGAGACACCTTTTTTGTATGTACACCCTTAATAATCTGTGCTTAGTAATAACTAGCGTTATCGTAATGTTTATTGAAGATATTACTGTAGTTTTAGTAGGTTATCGCCAAACACGCATGGTTTTGTGAAGTATGTGAGTGAAAAACTAATAGCTAAAGGCTATACTCAAACGTATGATTGGACTAAAAATAACAGGACATTGACTATTGATCAGCTTAGGCATATTGGTCAAAAAGAGAAAGATGCAGTATGTGAAGCTGATTTTTTAGTAGTTTTATTCCCAGCAGGTAAAGGTAGTCATGTTGAATTAGGTATCGCACTTGGCAGAGGGAAAAAGGTTTATCTTTATTCAGAAAGTGAAGATATAAATGACTTTGAAACTACAACTACCTTTTATCACTTAAATGGCATAGAGAAATGTATAGGTACTATAGATGATTTAATAAGGCTGGTTTCGGCGTAGGTTGTTGTTTTTCGTATTTACATATAAGGGTAAGGTATCTCACCTTTTCCTAGAGCTGTTGTCGAATGACCATGTCTCTACATATTAAAAGCCTTCATTTCCTCTTGTTATTGTTCTTTCCAATAATTAGTCATTAAATCTATCGACCACCTCGGCTGTTTAATTGTTCCTTTAGGTAAAAACTCTTCCATAACAGGTTTGATGTCTATGACTGGTGTGTTATGAATTGCATCTAGACCTGTTACAAACAGTGTCTTGCCTTCTCGTTTTACTAACTTTACAGTAGTTAAGCCGAGTTTGTTCGGGCGGTTTTTACCACGCTGAGCCAAGATGCCGACCTTTGGATAGTTCTGATTATTGCGGGGATGTCTTGCTGAGAAGTGGGTGTGACTATCAGCCACCTTGTCGAATAAAAAAATGACGTCAATGTGAGAAAATTCTTCAATTCCTAATAAGCTCTCTTCTGAAAAATCTTCTGTTAGTTCTATTAATGATAATACATCTCCTCAATTGTCATCTGCTATTTCTTCTCTATTATTTTTAACGTAAGCGATCGGCTTTAATGAATACATATATTCTCCTTTCTTACTTCATAGTTTTAATGGATTACTCTTAGATTGTTGTCGAGTTATTGATATATATTTGTAATTGCAACGCGGACCAGCTTTAGTTCATGCTGTTTTCACTTAGTTATTAGTACGACAGTAAGAGTTTAATCAAACGTTTG
This sequence comes from Bacillus sp. SM2101, assembly GCF_018588585.1. Classification (NCBI taxonomy): domain Bacteria; kingdom Bacillati; phylum Bacillota; class Bacilli; order Caryophanales; family Bacillaceae; genus Bacillus; species Bacillus sp. SM2101. Next base: position 9,548 of record NZ_JAEUFG010000029.1, on the reverse strand, counting down.
TTTAAATGATGGTTTAGGCAATGGTGGTAAGATGTTATGTAATATAAATGCATAATTGTGTTATATTAGTAATTATATAAAAATTTTAATAATTATGAAATATGATTATGACCTAACAATAATACATTACAGGAGCTAAGTTCAATGTGAGAGAAAGTTTATTTCTAATATAAAAATTGAATAGAAGTTTGTTAGAGGTGTTAGGATGTTCAAAAATAGAAACTTTCTACTGTTATGGTCAGGTCAACTCGTTTCGATATTTGGAAATCGTTTTAGTGAGCTTGTCATACCATTAATTATTTTACAAGTGACAGACTCACCGTTGAAGGCTGGAGTTGTTGCGGTAAGTACTCACATTGCACCGCTATTATTTTCTATACCGGCAGGTGTTCGGATTGAGCAAAGATCAAAGAAAGCAGTTGCGTTAGTAAGTGGGCTTATTCGAGCATTGACGATGTTTATGTTAGTTGCCACCATCTTTTTCGGAACGTTTAATTTATGGTACGTATCTGGTATCCTGCTTTTGACTGGTTTAGCAGGAGTTTTCTTTCGAATTTCATTTAATGCGATGCTACCACGTGTAGTACAACGTCAAAATTTAGTTGACGCACATAATTATTTGGAAGGTGCAGATGCGGTAAGTACTTTAGTAGGTCCTGCTCTGGCTGGTATTGCTTTAACTGTCATTGGTGGAGCATGGACGCTAAGCATTGATGCTTTGTCATTTTTACTATCTTTCATTGCAATATTTTTTCTCGTTGTAAAAGAGCCAGTTGAAAAGGCTGCTCGTAACGTGAGTGGAAAACAGAAGGTCAATGAGGGGCTACAAGGTGTTAGGTTTTTGTTTGGAAATCGTCTTCACAGGTTTGTAACACTTAACCATACTGTGCTAAACTTTTCATCCTATGCGGTCGTTTTATTGGTCATTGTATATGCTTCACAGGTTTTACACTTAAATGATGTACAAACGGGTCTGTTGCTCTCAGCAGCTGGTTTAGGGAATATATTTGGTGTTATTCTCATGCGCAAAGTGAAATTAGTTAATTGGAATATGCTATATGGAAGCCTTATACTTACATCTGGAATAGGAGTTTTATTAATTGTATTATCAACCAGTTTTGTTCCTGCATTTATTGGGATGTTCATCTTCGATGGTGCATTGTCAATGGCATTCGTTATTAATGGTGCAGGTAGACAAACAGTTACTCCAACAGCTTATTTGGCAAGGGTAAGTAGCGCTGGATTATTTATTTCAAGTTTAGTAGCAATTGTAGCTAATCTGTTTGCTGGTGGAGTCGCGCAATTTGTTAACGCAAATTTAGGACTTGTAATCTGTTCAATGATCTTAGTTATGAATGGCCTCATAGCGTATACCCAGAGGAGCTTAAACAAACCCGTTTCTGCCTTTGAAGCGAGTAATGAATTGATATAATACATATTTTATTAATAAGGAACGGAGTGAAATGAATGTAGGTGACTACCCCAAACCAATAAAATTTGAAATACAAAGGGGTAGTAAAAATGAAAAGTAAATCATTTAAGTATTTATGGATAGGTCAATCATTTGCAGATGTTGGCGATGTCCTTTATATTGTTGCGCTAATATCTTTACTATACAGTTCCACTGGCTCGCCATTCTATTTAGCCTTCTTACCTTTTGCAATTACTTTTGCCAGGTTTATAAGTGGAATTTTTGCACCAATATTAATAAATCGTTTAAAGTTAAAATCATTACTAGTAAGCTCTCAAGTAATTAAAACAGTATTGTTATTATTATTGTCGCTTTATGTGTATATGCAAATTGAAGCGATGTCTCCATTTATTGTTATCACATTTGCTTTTACCATTTCTTTCTTTGATGGATGGGCTAATCCGGCTCGGGATGCCATGTTACCGAGGCTTGTAAGTTCTAAAGAACTGGTTAGAGCAAATAGCTTTCTTGCAAGTGTAGATCAGATTATACAGTTAGGTGGCTGGGCTTTCGGAGGCATTTTGGTAGCAGCATTAAGTGGCTCATATGTGATATGGCTGACTTTGTTGTTATATTTCGTATCGACATTGATGATGTTTGGTATTATTGACGAAACTCAGCACGAAATAAGTAAGGATAAAGAGAAAGCCTTTTGGTATGTGCTAAAAGAAGGATGGGCAATCATTTGGAGGAATCCTTCTCTTAGAAATATTCATGTTATGTTGTTTATAGAATCAATTGCTCATGTAGTATGGATTGCTGCTATTCTTTACGTGTTCGTCTATGAAGTCTTACAAGAATCTGAAAAATGGTGGGGCTATATTAATGTAAGTTTCTTTGTCGGTCTTTTAATTGGTGGTGTAGTTGGAATGAAATTCTCTACTATGATCGAAAAACATATGACAAAGACAATTATTATGACATCATTTGTAATAAGTGTCATGCCATTTCTTTTTGGTGTTAATTCAAATGCTTGGATGGCTCTTATTATATCAGCTATGTTTGGATTATTTGAACAAATAAAGGGAATTAGCTTACAAACAGGCATACAACAAAGTACCTCAGCAGATATGTTACCAAAGGTATACGCAGCTCAAAGTGCGTTAACTGCGATAACATTTGGTTTATCAACACTATTTTTTGGTTATATTTCAGAGCATTACAATATAAGGTTTGTTTTTATTTTAGCAGGTATATTATTGGTTATGTCAGCAATATATGCGCTGAAAAATAAAAATTCCTTAGAGGTTAAGAAGGTAGCTTAATTATATAAATCTGTCATGAAAGTTTAAAGCTGTTGCTATGGGAATGTACACCATAGCAACAGCTTTTTTTATTATTGAAAAATTCATATGAAAAAAGATTGAAATTATATACTTAATTATGAAAGTTGAAATCATGCCTGAGATTACACATATTGGAATAAACCACTCCGAATTTGTAAAGACCTTCTTTTTTTTCACAGGATATTCTTATGCAATTCGTTTATTTTCTATTGCTGCTTTAATTCTCGGTTTACCTGAAAGGGTGAAATATGTCCAAATACGTATCATTTTTTCGAATGGTCCAGATCTGAATCTCTTTAAGTATAGGTAGCTAAGGGAAACCTGTAAGGAGTAAATGATGATGCCGAGGAAAAACGCATTAACTATTCCTAGTTTTCCAAATAAGCCGAAACCATAACCATAAAAGATAGTTGTACAGATAACAGTTTGTAGTAAGTAATTTGTCATTGATAACTTGCCAACAGCTTCAAATGACTTAAATAGTAAAGTACCTTGCTTATAACCGAGTGCCATTAAATAGATATAGCCTAGTGATAACATATTTGCCCCGAGTAATGAACCAATACCGACCCAAGATTGATTTGGAATAATGTAAACTAAGCTTTTTAGTAATAGACCGATTGGTACAAAAAATAGTGCGTATTTAATATATAAATCATGTTCTTTTGCTGGATCTGTGAAGCGTTGTTTCTTTGCGGCGTACATCCCAAGCAAGAATAAAGGTGCCGAAGCAATAGGCGCTAATAATAATAAAATAAGGTACATATAATCAGGCAAATTAAGCGGGTCAACGTTGTTTCTATGATATGTTATTTCATTATAAGTACCACTACCATATATCTCAAATGTATCTTTTACGTATTGTTCTAAAATAGCTTTGTCTTCAATAGTTCCAGCTTCACTTCCATACCCGAAGAGTGAGGTAAGTAACAGTAAAACTATTCCCCATACTAGGACAGTCTTACTCTTTCGATTCATAAACAATAAGAGAAAAAACCCCATCATTCCATATAAGAGTAGAATGTCCCCTTCCCATAACAATGTACTGTGCACTAGGCCAATAGCTCCCAAAAATATAAAACGACGCACAAAATGTCTTTTTACTTTGAGTTCCTTTCGCTCTATGCTTTCTTTCATTTTAATCATCCCATATCCAAATAAAAATGTGAAAATGGGCATAAAACTACCTTCGATGAATATTTTTATCAACTTATATGCAAATAAATCTGTTGCTGATAACGAAAGAAGTGATACTTCATCTTTTCCAAATAAACCATATTGAAAGATTAGTAGGTTCGCCATTAATATTCCAAATAAACTAAAGCCCCTTATACCATCGATCATATTTACTCGGTTGTTTACCGTCATTGTAGTTCCCCCTTGCTCAGTTTTCTAAATATAGCATAAATGATATTCCTTACTGCATATGAAACAGCACCTTATTTTTATCTTAATTATTAGGTATCGCGTTAAGATTCTCGTAAGGTTAACATGGTAATATTAAGATGAGGTGGATAATCATGGTGGAAAATTCGAGGGTATTAATTGTTGATGATGAGAAATCTATCGTAAAAATGCTAGAAATGGTGTTGATGAAGGAAGGATTTAATCTAATCTTTAAAGCTCATTCTATTAATGAAACAATGGTTATTTTAGAGCAAGAACAAATAGATTATATTGTGCTAGACGTAATGCTTCCAGATCAATCAGGGTTTGAAGCATTGCCAAAAATAAAAACAATGACAAATGCTCATATATTATTTTTAACTGCAAGGACATCTGATTTAGATGTATTAACAGGCTTTGCGATTGGTGGTGACGATTATGTTACAAAACCATTTAATCCGTTAGAGATTGTTGCTAGAATAAAAGCAGCCAATAGAAGGAGTGGAAATCAACTAACAACAAGTAGTTCAGAGCGTGAAAATTTATATGATTTTGGTTTCTTTATTTTAGATGAGATTACAAAAGAGCTCAATGTAAATGGAGAGGTTGTGTCATGTCCTCCACAAATCTATCGTTTACTCCAATTCTTATGTGAGAATCCTAATCGTGTGTTTTCAAAAGAAGAGTTATTTGAAAAGGTGTGGGGTCTTGATACGATGATTGATGATAATACAGTTATGGTTCATATTAGGAGACTAAGGGAGAGAATCGAGCCTGATCCTAGTAATCCTCGCTTTTTAGTAACTGTTCGTGGATTAGGATATAAGCTTATGAAGGAGCAAAAGAAATGAAGTTGAAATCAAAGTCGATAAAACGAAGATTTGCGTTTCAATTCACATTTCAATATATTACGCTTGTGTTGTTCATATTTGTTGTATTAGTTATTTTTCTGTTAATATTTTTACGTTTTATCGCATTATCAGAAATTCATAGTAATTATCCCATTGGTGTACTCGAATCGATACATACAGAAACTAGTATTGCTGACGGTAAAGTAGAATTTTCAACGGATTGGCATCGAGAGTTAGCTAAGAAGAATATGTGGTTGCAAATTGTTAATTTTGATGGTGAAGTCATGTATGCAATTAATACGCCGTCACATGTAAATGATAAATATACGATTAATGATCTTGTCCAAATAGAAGAGGCTAATCAATATGAAACATATAAAGTTTATTATAAATACGACGCTACTTTCTTTGATGATCCGTATTTGTTTTTATTAGGATATGAAGATAAAAACTTGGAGCTGTTGGAGTCATGGGTGAATCAATTTACTTCCAATGAGGCACTAGCAAAAGAAGCGAAATTCCATCTGGAAAAGGTGTTAGCAGAAATGGGTGGCTACCTTCAGATTTTAAATAATGATGGTGAAATTGTACAATCAATTGGTCATAAGGACGATGCTCAAACATACAAGCCTTTAGACGTCTTAGGTAGAAAATTACAACCCGGAAACTACGAAACTGATGCAATCATTTATCATGACAATAAGTGGGATACGATTTGGATGTTGCATTTGAATAAAAAGGAAGATGAAGTCATTCAATTAATTTTTATAAAAAAGGCTATTTTGACATTAGTCATTATGGGTGGTGTGCTACTATCTTTAGCTATAGCCTTAACTGGATGGCATGCGTTTCGCTATGGTCAACCACTACACATTTTTATAAGCTGGTTAGAAAGAATGGGTCATGATGAATACACTCAGGTATTTACCGATAAGGAAAGACAAAAGATATTTAATAAAAAAGGAAAAGTTCGTTACCGATACAGATTATACCAAGAAGTGATACAAGCCTTTTATGATGTCACTGAAAAGCTATCAGAATCTTTGAGAGAACGAAAACGACTTGAAAAAGTAAGAGAGGAATGGATGACAGGTATTTCGCATGATTTAAGAACCCCATTATCAACGATTCAAGGGTACGGTCACATACTTGAAAGTGGAGAATACGAATGGAGTTCAAATGAGCTTCAAGAAGTTGGTGCCATGGTAAGAGAAAAGGGTGACTATATGTTAAACCTCATCCAAGATTTTTCGTTAGTGTTTCAGCTCAAAAATGACACACTTCCGTTAAAGTTAGAACCAATAAATATTGTTGAAATTATTGAACATACTTTAAAAAAATTCAGTAAAGATGTGACCCTTGGTCAAAATATTATAAATGGTAAGTACAGTCAGCTCAATATAGAAATTTTAGGTGATCGAAAATGGCTTCTAAGGATGCTAGATAACTTAATATATAATGCGATCAAACACAACCCACCTGGTATTTCAATTGTAGTGAAAGTTGAAAAAAAACTGAATGAAACATTTGTTCAAATTATTGACAATGGACAAGGTATGGATGAAGAAACGAAGCAAAACTTGTTTGAAAGGTATTACAGAGGGACGAATACAGACGAACAGATAGAAGGAGTTGGGTTAGGAATGAGTATTGCAAAAGAAATTGTAAACTCTCATCACGGTGAGATTAAGGTTGAATCAACAGTTGAGGTAGGAACTAAAATTACGTTAATTTTCCCTATATACCCTAATGAGTAAAAGTATTAATTGCAAGTAAGATTTATAACATACGCTGAATGAGCTTATGATCAGTAAATTAAAACCTCCATAGTCATTATATCTTCTAGCCTCAGGATTAAGGTCCAGAGGCTACTGTTATATCTCCGTCTTCCACGAAAACTTATACTTTTGAGGGACAACGTTTAGTTGAAAGCATATAAAAACATCGTGTTAAATATCTATATTTACGATATGGGTAGTCGAAATGATCCAAGTAGCATCTTTTTTTACATTTTTAAACATTCTGAAAAAAGATATAATCAACCGTAACAATTATAGGTATCCTTTTAATGCTGACAAGTAAGTTAATAATCTAAGAAAACTTAAGGTAAAGTAAATTAAGATGAAATTTGGAATTTAAATGAAAAAAATTGAAAACTTTTTATTGACAGTATACCATACAGGGGTATAGTATATAGTTAAAGAGGTGATTGAAATGGATAATGATTGTCAAGCGATGATGGGGAAGGATATTTATCTTCACTGTTAATAAAAGGCTGTTTTCACATGAATTGTTGCTTTTTGTTCTAAGTATAAGCGGGTATACATCTAGCATTCGTGGCTCTTTTCTACCTTCACTAATGTTGATCAATCTCTAAGAATAGCAACAAAGTTTACGAAAAGAGCCTAATAATATGAATAAAAATGAGGTCGCATTTGGAGGTAAATAACATGGAAGCTACTTTAAAAAAGCCAATAGTAAGTAAGAATGAAAGAAAAATAGCAATGACTCTGTTTTTAATTGGGATATTCATGGGAGCACTTGACCACGGTATCGTTGGTCCTGCTCTAAGCTCAATTGTCTTCACTTATAATATTGATACCTCGTGGGGAGTCTGGAGCTTTACGATATATACATTACTATTTGCAGTAAGTATACCCCTCATGGGTAAATTCTCTGATCGATTCGGGAGAAAGTTAATCTTTATTGTTGGTATTGGACTATTTGGCATTGGATCATTGTTTGCTGCATTAGCACATAACTTTGTTCTGTTTTTAATAGGGCGAAGTATTCAAGCTATTGGAACAGGTGGAATATTTCCAATAACTGCAGCATTTATAGCGGTAAGTTATCCAGAAGAAACTCGTGCAAAGGCTATGGGTATGATAGGGCTCATTTTTGGATTCGGAAGCATTCTCGGCCCAATGGTAGGAGGATATATCATTCAAAACTTTGATTGGCAGTGGATATTTTTAATCAATGTTCCAATTGCAATTCTAGTGGTAGTACTCATGAGTTTTGTGAAGATACAACAACAAATAATAAAAAATCCAATTGATTATAAAGGTATTATGCTTCTGACAGCTATCATTCTGTCAATCATGCTTGGGATTACAACAGTAAATATATATGTCCTAATTATAGGTGTTATATTAATACCAATTATGATATTCGTAGAAAAAGCTGCACCAGATCCAATTATTAAAATACATTTCTTTAAACAAAAGAATACTCTTATTATTTTATTCTACTCAGCGGTATCAGGGGTAATTATGGCCTCTACAATTAATTTATTACCTATATTTATAGAAACTGAGATGATGATTTCCAAAGCAAGTGCAGCTTTAGGTGTTGCGCCATTAGCTATTACATCAATGATTGCCTCAGTAGTTGGAGGTCAAATGGTTACAAAAATTGGCGCAAAGAAAGTATTGTTTATTGGCTTTCTTCTGACAACCATTGGAACACTACTGTTAATAAACCCTATAAATTATAGCTATGTTTTAGTAGTTTCTGCGATTATTGGCTTTGGAATTGGAATTATTATCGGTGCTCCTTTAAATATTTTGATTATACAAGAGACACCTATATCTGAGGCTGGTACATCAGTAGGATTTCTTAGTTTATTCAGATCTCTTGGATCAACTGTCGGTCCAACAATAGCAGGAATAATGATTGCTTCTTCTGCAGATGGTTTTGCTTATATTAGTATCTTTTTAGCTAGTGTTTCCATCATTTCATTAATCATATTCGCAATTTTTAAAAAATAATAGAAAGGTAGATATTTATGACTGATAAATTAATACTTGAACTTTATACAAGGCCTACATGCTCAGATTGCCAACAAGCGAAGGGATTTCTAGCGTTACATCAGATCCCGTATGTTGATAAAGATGTTAGTAAAGATTTGAAACTAGAAGATGATTTGAAGACTATTTCTGGTACAAGAATTGTTCCTTCCTTCGTCTTTTATAATAAAAATATATGGGGTAAGAAAAAAATTCACAAAAATATTATTGGTTTTGAACCAAATAAACAGGAGATTATGGAGCTGTTAAATGTACCAGTTGTACAATAAAAATTTTTATAGTGTTAGTGTAGTTTCGTAGTTTGTAATATATAAATCATTAAATGGAGATGATCAATATGAGTGGATTAACAGAATTAATAGCAAATCCTGCTCAAGAACAAATACAATTAGGAATAACAGGGATGACATGTGCATCATGTTCTACACGAATTGAAAAAATGTTAAACAAAATGGACGGTGTAGAGGCGAATGTTAATTTAGCAATGGAATCTGCAACGATTAAGTATAATGCTGATACAGTGAAGCCGGAAGATGTAGTGTCAAAAATTAATAAACTTGGCTACGGTGTACAGACTGAGAAGGTAGATCTTGATATATACGGCATGACATGTGCTGCCTGCTCCACGCGGATTGAAAAAGTGGTAAATAACATGGACGGTATTGAATCTGCAACGGTTAATTTGACAACTGAATCAGCTGCGTTATCGTTTCAACCAGGGTTAGTTAGTGTTGATGACGTAATT